>NZ_JAMYNS010000009.1:0-276442 GCF_040319125.1 Mesorhizobium sp. M0938
CTGGCCTCCGTCCAGCCAGCATCTTGAATCACAATCACGCCGCTTTGGGAATCCTACGATTCTCTCAAGAGATGAAACGCTCTAGCCTGCAAGAGCAGGACTGCTGGCCAATCGATTTTGCTACAGAGCAAACTCGTCGGCGGTGTGGGCGACCCGAGCGATATTCTGAATTGAAGCGGCTTGGCCGACGAGCCGTGCCGCGAAAGTACGATTTGTCGCCTGGATGCCAAGCGGAACAGCTGCGATAGCTATGCAACGAATCGCTTGAGTTAACAGCCTCCGGAGGGCACGACTAACCTGTTGGGTTCACTGATCCTGATGCGGGTTCGCTACCCGCTCCAGCCGTCAGCCCACCTCTCTCAAAATGAAGTCGTGCAGCATCTTGGCCGCCGGCGACAGCACGCGATTCTTCACGGTGATCAGGCTGTAGGGCCTGACCTCGATGTCGAACTCGGTCTGGACTACGTCGATGGCGCCCGCCAGCCCCTCGGGGTTCTGGATGAATTTCGCCACCTGGATCGACACCGGCGCGATGGCATCCGACTGCGCGACCATGACCAGGGTGAGCAGCAGCGAGCTGGTGTTGAGGATGCGGTCCGGCAGCGCGATGTTGCGGTTCAGGAAATTGCTTTCCATCGCCTGACGCAGCGGCGAGCCGCCCGACTGGAAAACCCAGTCGTAGGCGGCGGTCTCCTCCAGCCGCACCGCCTTGCCCTTGGCGAGCGGGTGGCCGCGGCGCACGATCAGGCAGGCTTTTTCGACGCCGATGACGCGAGCCTCGAACAGCCGCGGATTGAGGTCGTCGGGGACGCGCGCGATGATGAAATCGTGACGCGTGGCGATCAGCTCGCGCGCCAGCACATTGGAGGTCTCGACCTGCATGGTGATCTCGATACGCGGATAGATGCGCCGGATTTCGCGGATCGCCGGCACGGCGAGCTCGATCGCAGGGGCAGTTACCGCGCCCAGGAACACCGAGCCGCCCTTGCCAGCCTTGAGCTCTGAAATTTCGCGGTCGACCTCACGCATCTCGAGCAGGATCGAACGCGCGCGCCTCGCCAAGGCCTTGCCGTAGGGCGTCAGCGTGATGCCGCGCGGCAGCCTGTCGCACAGCTTGACGTCGAGCACCGCCTCCATCTCGGCGATCATGCGCGAGGCGGCGGGCTGAGAAATGTTCATGACCTGGGCTGCCGCGCTGACCCGGCCATGGTCATCGAGGGCTGCGATCATGCGCATGTGACGCAGGCTGAGGCCGCTGCGCAGCAGGATCTCTCCGTCGCCGGGGGGCTCTTCGTAACTGGCTGAAAGTCCATCAGGATTCCGCAGCGCCGCCATGGTCTTTTCTTGTCCCGCTCGTGGCCGACCCGGCAATTCGGCCAAGTCTTCGTCGGCTTTCAATATATCAGTTTCGGTATAGCAACCATCAAAGATCGCATTTGACAGTTATGGCAAAGAGCCACACCCTTTGCACGTCCTGAGGCTTGACCGTCGCCAGCGAGAAAAATCGCATCGACAGGAACCAGAGTCTCAGGGCCGATTGGGAGGATACCGGAGATCGATATGACGGCAGCGGCGCGTTTGGGCGCTCCTGCACGATCGCGCGGCCCACGAAACCCAGGGTGCGCGTCCATCAACCAGGGAGAGTTAATGTGAAGATCATCAAGACACTGGCCGCCGTCGCGGCCCTTGGCATCGCGGCCATGACGCTGCCTGCACAGGCAGGCGAAGGCCTCGTCGGCGTGCTGATGCCCACCAAGACCTCGCAGCGCTGGATCAACGACGGCGACGCCGTCAAGTCCCAGCTCGAGGCTCTGGGCTACACTGTCGACCTGCAATATGCGCAGGACGATATCCCCAATCAGCTCAGCCAGCTGGAAAACGAAATCACCAAAGGACCGAAAGCGCTGATCATCGCCTCGATCGACGGCACCACGATGTCGGACGCACTGCAGAAGGCGGCTGACGCCGGCGTCGTCGTCGTCGCCTATGACCGTTTGATCAAGAAGACGGCGAATGTCGACTACTACACGACATTCGACAATTTCGGCGTCGGCGTCATCCAGGCCAAATCGCTGCTCAAGGGCCTCGGCTATCCCGAGAACAAAGGTCCGTTCAACATCGAGCTGTTCGGGGGTTCGCCGGACGACAACAACGCCTTCTTCTTCTACAACGGCGCCATGTCGGTGCTGCAGCCGCTGATCGACGACAAGACGCTGGTCGTGAAGTCGGGCCAGATGGGCATGGACAAGGTTGGCACGCTGCGCTGGCTGGCGGCGACCGCTCAGGCCCGCATGGATAATTTGCTCTCCGCCAACTACTCGGATGGCAGCCGCGTCGATGGCGTTCTTTCGCCCTATGACGGCCTGTCGCGCGGCATCATCGCCTCGCTGCGCGCCGTCGGTTACGGCACTGCCGACCAGCCATGGCCAATCGTCACCGGCCAGGACGCCGAGACCGCTTCGGTCAAGGCGATCATCGCCGGCGAGCAGTACTCGACCGTGTTCAAGGACACCCGCGAACTCGCCAAGGCGACGGTCGAGCTCGTCGACAAGGTGCTCTCGGGCGGCAAGCCGGAAGGCCTCGACACCACGACCTACAACAACGACGTCAAGGTCGTTCCCTCGATCCTGCTGACGCCACATGAGGTCGACAAGTCGAACTACCAGGCCCTGGTGGTCGACTCCGGCTACATCAAGGCCGACGAGCTGAAGTAATCTCTGATATAAAGACTGGGGTCCTGCGCAATGCAGGGCCCCTTTTCGTTAACCAGCGAGGCCGGTATGTTTTGCCGATCTCGGAGGAGCTTAATTCCTGATGACCTCGACGATTTTGGAGATGCGCGACATCACCAAGACGTTCCCCGGCGTCAAGGCGCTGTCCAACGTCAATTTGCGCGTCGAAGAAGGCGAGATCCACGCCGTGGTCGGAGAGAACGGTGCCGGCAAGTCGACGCTGATGAAGGTGCTGTCGGGCGTGTATGCGTCCGGCACCTATGACGGCGCGATCATCTACCGTGGCGAAGAATGCCATTTCAAAGGCATCCATGACAGCGAACACAAAGGCATCGTCATCATCCACCAGGAACTTGCTCTGGTGCCGATGCTGTCGATCACAGAGAACATTTTCCTCGGCAACGAACACGCAAAATATGGCGTCATCGACTGGAATGCCAACGAGACGCGCACCAGCGCCCTGCTGAAGAAGGTGGGCCTCAAGGAGGATCCCAAGACGCTGATCACCAATATCGGCGTCGGCAAGCAGCAACTGGTCGAGATCGCCAAGGCGCTCAGCAAGGAAGTGAAGCTGCTGATCCTTGACGAGCCGACCGCGAGCCTGTCCGAAAAGGACAGCCAGGCGCTGCTCGATCTATTGCTCGAATTCAAGCGGCAAGGCATCACCTCGATCCTGATCTCGCACAAGCTCAACGAGGTCAACCGGGTCGCCGACAAAGTTACGATCATCCGCGACGGGCGGACCATCGAGACGCTGGCCAAGAAAGACATCCGCGAGGACCGCATCATCACCTCGATGGTCGGCCGCTCGCTCGACAACCGTTTCCCGCCGCGCGAGCCGAAGATCGGCGAGACCGTGCTCGAAGTGAAGGACTGGTCGGTCTATCACCCGATCCACGCCGATCGGCAGGTGATCAAGGGCATCGACATCGACGTCCGCAAGGGCGAGGTGGTCGGCATCGCCGGGCTGATGGGCGCCGGACGTACGGAATTCGCGATGAGTCTGTTCGGCAGGTCGTACGGCCGCCGCATCACCGGCGAAGTGCGCCTCAAAGGCAAGCCGATCGATATCTCTTCGGTGAGCAAGGCGGTGGAGCACGGCATTGCCTATGTCACCGAAGACCGCAAGACCTACGGGCTCAACCTGATCGATCATATCAAGCACAATATCACGTTGGCCAATCTTCCCGGCGTGTCGCGCCATAGCGTGATCGACGATATGCGCGAACTTGCGGTCGCCAACGAATACAAGGCCAAGACCAACATCCGCTCGTCCAGCGTCTATCAGATGACGGGCAATTTGTCGGGCGGCAATCAGCAGAAGGTGGTGCTGTCGAAATGGCTGTTCGCCAATCCGGAAGTGCTGATCCTCGACGAGCCGACGCGTGGCATCGACGTCGGTGCCAAGTATGAAATCTATACGATCATCGCGCGTCTTGCCTCCGAGGGTAAGGCGATCATCGTCATTTCGTCCGAGATGCCCGAGCTGCTCGGCATCACCGACCGCATCTACGTCATGAATGAAGGGCGCATCGTGGGAGAAATGGCCGCGGCCGACGCGAATCAGGAAAAAATCATGCGCGCCATAGTCCGGGGAGAAGGAAAAGCATCATGAGCACCGAAAGCGCTCCCGGGCCGCAGAGCGGCGTCGCCCAGGACCTCCAACAGACACCTCGCGTTGCCGTCTCGGCCCTGGTCACCAATCTGCGCGAATACGGCCTGATCCTGGCGCTGATCGCCATCATGCTCTTCTTCCAGTTCACGACGTCCGGAACGCTGTTCAAGCCGGTGAACCTGAGCAACCTGGTGCAGCAGAACAGCTTCATCATCGTGATGGCGCTGGGCATGCTTTTGGTGATCGTCTCCGGCCATATCGATCTCAGCGTCGGCTCCGTCGCCGGCTTCATCGGCGCGCTCGCGGCGATGATGATGGTCATCTGGCCGCTCGGCCCTTTGAGCAATCCGCTGGTGGTGTCGATCATCTGCCTGATCGTCGGTGGCGCAATCGGCGCGGCGCAAGGCTACTGGATTGCGTATCACCGAATACCGAGCTTCATCGTCACACTGGCCGGGATGTTGATCTTCCGCGGCATCTGCCAGGCGCTGCTCGGTGGCGGGTCTTCCGTGGGGCCGCTTCCGGTCGGTTTCAAGGCGCTCAGCTCCGGCTTCATTCCTGACGTGATCGGCTCATTGACGCTGATCCCGCCGGTCGTCAACGCCGCCGGCAAGACGATCGTCGGCAGCGGGCTGACGCTGCACATGACGACGATCGTGATCGGCCTCGTCGCCGTATTCGCTTATGCCTATTTCGGGCTCAGGGCACGGCGCAGCCGCGAGCGGCATGGCTATGAAGCCGAACCTTTCATGCTGTTCGTCGTCAAGACCCTGGTGACCAGCGCCCTGGCGCTGTTCCTGGTCTACCAGTTCGCCACCTACAGAGGCCTGCCGATCGTCCTTGTGGTGATGGGCGCGCTGATCGCCCTGTTCGTCTTCGTCACCAAACGCATGACGATCGGCCGCCGCATCTATGCGATGGGCGGCAATGCCAAGGCGGCGCAGCTATCAGGCATCAAGACCGAACGGCTCACCCTTCTGGTGTTCGTCAATATGGGCGTGCTGTCGGCGCTTGGCGGCCTGATCATCGCGGCGCGCCTGGGGCAGGCCGTGCCGGCGGCGGGCCTCGGCAGCGAGCTCGATGTCATCGCCGCCGTGTTCATCGGCGGCGCTTCGGCGATGGGCGGCGTCGGCCAGGTCATCGGCGCTGTGGTCGGCGGTTTCATCATGGGTGTCATGAACAACGGCATGTCGATCATGGGCGTCAATGTCGACTGGCAGCAGGTAGTCAAAGGCCTGGTGCTGCTCGGTGCCGTGGTCTTCGACGTCTACAACAAGAACAAGGGTTGAGCCGGGAGAAACCTGGCCGGACGAGGAAACCATACGGGTCACATCGCGGCTGCCGGCAAGAGCCGGTGCGAAGAAGTCTCCTGAGAGACCAGGCCAGCGAGCGCAATCCGGACAAAGAATTTCACCCGTGGCACGGATTGGTCCCGAGCCGCGCAGGTCAGGGTTTGCCGAATGGGCAGCCGGGCCAAAGCACCAGAGAGAAGAGGGTACATCATGCTGATCTCCCAGATCCTCGACGACGCCGAAACGATTCGGGTCGTTGCCCGCAATGGCGGCAAGACCAGGATCATTAACGGCGCCCGCAGCGTTTATTCGCTGGCAATGGAGGCTGCACGCACCGGCAGCGGACTTGTCGCTCTCATCGAGCGCAAAGGATTCGGTGAAGCGATCGACCTCGATGCCGCCTATAAAAAGGGACGGCTTTTGTCGCCGATCAACCATCCGGATCCGGCGCATCTCCACCTCACCGGCACTGGATTGACGCATCTCGGTTCTGCCGCGACACGCGACGCCATGCACAAGAAGCTAAGCACCGACGGCGGGGAGCAGCTCACGGATTCCATGAAGATGTTCCGCATGGGACTGGAAGGCGGCAAGCCGGCCAAGGGCCAGACGGGGGTCCAGCCTGAGTGGTTCTATAAGGGAAACGGCACCATGGCGGTGGCGCCCGGTGCGGCGCTTCTGTCGCCCGCTTTCGCCCAGGATGCCGGCGAGGAACCGGAGGTTGCCGGCATCTATGTCATCGGCGACGACGGGGCGCCGTTCCGTGTCGGCTTCACGCTGTCGAACGAATTTTCAGACCACGTCACCGAGCGCGTGAACTATCTGTTCCTGGCGCACTCGAAGCTGCGCAACGCCTCTTTCGGGCCGGAGATCCTGATTGGCGATTTGCCGGCCGACATCAGGGGTTCGTCGCGCATCGTTCGCGACGGCAAGCTGCTGTGGGAAAAGCCGTTCCTGTCGGGCGAGGCGAACATGTCGCACACCATCGCCAATCTCGAACATCACCACTTCAAATACTCGGCCTTCCGCCAGCCGGGCGACGTGCATGTGCACATGTTCGGCACGGCGACGCTGTCCTTCGCCGACGGCGTCAGGACCGAGGCCGGCGACGTGTTCGAGATCGAGGCCAAGGATTTCGGCCTGCCGCTGCGCAACCCGCTGGAAATCGAGCAGCCGATGAAGGTGTCGGTGAAGGCACTGTAGCGGGTGATCTCCGGGGAGATGTCGCCGAAGGCGACAGAGGGGGTCGTCTCGCGTAGAGCGCCAGCCCCTGCGTCCGTGATAAGAGCCGAGCCCGGCCGGACCGACCCCCTCTGGCCTGCCGGCCATCTCCCCTCAAGGGGGGAGATTGGCAGTTCCTCAATAAATATCGAAGTCGAAATACTTGGCCTGGATCTTCTTGTAGGTTCCGTCGGCGACGATGGCGTCTATGGCGGCGTTGAGTTTTTCGCGCAGCGCATTGTCTTCCTGACGCACGGCGATGCCTGCTTCCGTCTCGGTGCCCTTGACGTCACCAACCATCTTGCAGCAGCCGTCGCTCGATTTCTTCATCCAGTCCATCAGCACGAACTTGTCTGAGAGGACCGCATCGAGGCGGCCGTTCATCAGGTCGGCAACCGCCTCCTCCTGGGTCGGATAGAGCTTAGCCTCGGCGCCGGCCTTGCCATAGACATCCTGTGCATAGTCGGCCTGGGTGGTCGAAGCCTGGGCGCCGACTGTCTTGCCGGCGAGTGCGGCGGGTTCGGTCGAGGCAATATCGCTGTCCTTCAAGGCCACCAGCGAAAGCGGTGTCGTATAGTATTTGTTGGTGAAGGAGACCTGCTTCTTGCGCTCCTCGGTAATGCTCATGGACGCGACGATGGCGTCGAATTTTCTGGCCTGGAGCGCCGGAATCATGCCGTCCCAGTCCTGCGTGACAAGTTCGCACTCGGCCTTCATCTGAGCGCAAAGCGCCTCGGCGATGTCGATATCGAAGCCGACGAGCTTGCCGTCCGCGGCGATGGTGTTGAACGGCGGATAGGCGCCTTCGGTGGCGATCTTCAATTTTTCCTGTGCTTGCGCCGACAAGGAGCCGGCCGATATCACCAGCATGGCGGCTGTTGCTGCCGATGCGATCCATCTTGAAATCTGCATTTTTTGTTCCCTTGGTTCAGAGCCACCCTGACGGCTGGGCATAGCCAAGCACGACCCGCATGGTTCAGGCAAGCACGGTCTCAGTCGTGATCGGCGATCAGCGCGGCGCGGAAATGCTTGGACAGTTTCAGGCCCTGCGCCTGGTAGTTCGAGCCGAGATCGGTGCCGTAGAGCGCCTGCGGCCGCTTCAGCATGTGCTCGTAGACCAGCCGTCCGACGATCTGGCCGTGGTCGAGGATGAACGGCACTTCGTGACTGCGCACTTCGAGCACCGCCCTGCTGCCGGTGCCGCCGGCCGCCGAATGGCCAAAGCCCGGATCGAAGAAGCCGGCATAATGGACGCGGAATTCGCCGACCAGCGGATCGAAGGGCGTCATCTCGGCGGCATAGAGCGGCGGCACATGCACCGCCTCCTGGCTGACGAGGATATAGAATTCGTCCGGATCGAGCACCAATTCGCCGGCACCGCTCTTGTAGAGCGGCTCCCAGAAGTCGACGACATCCTGCGCGGCGCGCTTGTCGACGTCGACCAGCCCGGTGTGGTGCTTGCCACGGTAACCGACCAGGCCATCCTTATCGCCATCGAGATCGATCGACAGCGCGATGCCGCCACCGGAAATATTGGGTGGCTCGGTGGCGACGAGCGTCTCGGCACGGTGCAATTCGTGCAGCTCGCCTTCCGACAAAAGCGCATTGCCGGTGCGGAACCTGATCTGCGACAGCCGCGAGCCGGCGCGGACGACGATCGGAAAGGTGCGCGGACTGACTTCCAGATAGAGCGGGCCGCTATAGCCGGCAGCGATCTTGTCGAACTCGTGGCCGCGATCGGTCATCACGCGGGTGAAGATGTCGAGCCGTCCGGTCGAGCTCTTCGGGTTGGCCGAGGCCGAAATGTTTGCCGGAAGCGCCAGGCTCTCGAGCAGCGGGACGATATAGACGCAGCCCGTCTCCAGCACCGCACCGTCGGCAAGATTGATTTCGTGCAGCTTCAGACGGTCGAGTTTTTCAGCGACCCTGTGGTTTGGGCCAGGCAGGAAAGAGGCGCGTACCCGCCAGGCCTTGTCGCCAAGCCTGAGGTCGAGGCTGGCTGGCTGGATCTGGTCGGCGTCGAGCGCGCGCAGCGACGTCAGCGCACCCGACTGGAACAGCGCGGAAATGTCCTGATCGGGAAGAATGCCTGTCTGCCGCAAAGTCTGGCTCCGCTTGAAGGCCGGGCAAGGTCTCGTTTCTTGCAGATTCGTGTCGCAAAACCGTGAGACACCCTCAGGGCGGACCCGAGGGCAGGCTTTTGCGGAACCTGCTGGTACAAACCTCTTAATCATGCCGGCAATTGACGCAAGCGAGGTCCGGGTCTAAAGGATCGTTATCCCGTGGTGATTTGGCCGGTCGGCTTGCAGCCACGTTAAACAAGTCGCTAAAGGACCGTCGGGCCGCAAGGCCGTATGGACCGGTTGCGACTTTCGCGGCCGGTTTTTTTGTGTCTGGAACAAAAGTGATGACAAGCAAGAAGCGTAACTGGAAACCTCAGACAGCACTCGTGCATAGCGGGACCTTGCGTTCCGGCTTCGGCGAGACCTCCGAGGCGATGTACCTCACCCAGGGCTATGTCTACGACACCGCGCAAGCGGCCGAGGCCCGCTTCAAGGGCGAGGAACCGGGCTTCATCTATTCGCGCTACGCCAATCCGACGGTCGACATGTTCGAGAAGCGCATGTGTGCGCTGGAAGGCGCCGAAGATGCCCGCGCCACAGCGTCCGGCATGGCTGCGGTGACGGCGGCGCTGCTGTGCAGCGCCAGGGCCGGCGACCATATCGTGGCGGCGCGCGCGCTGTTCGGCTCCTGCCGCTGGGTGGTCGAAACACTGGCGCCGAAATACGGCATCGAGGCGACGCTGGTCGACGGCACCGAAATCGGCAATTGGGAAAAGGCGGTCAGGCCCAACACCAAGCTGTTCTTCCTTGAAAGCCCGACCAATCCGACGCTGGAAGTCGTCGACATCGCAGCCGTTGCCTCGCTTGCCAATTCAATCGGCGCGCGGCTGATCGTCGACAATGTCTTTGCCACGCCCTTGCAGCAGAAGCCGTTGCAGCTCGGCGCCCATATCGTCGTCTACTCGGCGACCAAGCACATCGACGGCCAGGGCCGCTGCCTCGGCGGCGTCATCCTGTCGGACAAGAAGTGGATCGACGAGAACCTGCACGACTATTTCCGCCACACCGGCCCCAGCCTGTCGCCGTTTAACGCATGGACGCTGCTGAAGGGCCTCGAGACGCTGCCGCTGCGCGTGCGCCAGCAGACGGAAAGTGCCGGCCGGATCGCGGATTTTCTTGCCGAGCGGCCGGAGATCGCCCGCGTCATCTATCCGGGCCGCGCCGACCACCCGCAGGCGGCGGTCGTCAAGAAGCAGATGTCGGGCGGCTCGACGCTGATCTGCCTCGACGTCAAGGGCGGCAAGCAGGCGGCCTTCGCCTTCCAGAACGCGCTCGATATCGTGCTGATTTCCAACAATCTCGGCGACGCCAAGAGCCTGATCACCCATCCGGCGACAACGACGCACAAGAATCTGAGCGATGAGGCGCGCGCCGAACTCGGCATCGGGCCGGGCACGCTGAGGCTGTCCGTCGGACTTGAGGACACGGACGATCTGCTCGCGGATGTCGAGCAGGCACTTAAATCAGCCAAATAGCAGTCGCCGCGCGGCAGGGATTTCTCAGACGCTTTCTTCCAACTCGGTCATAGCCTTGGTGCGGATGGTCATGGCATTGCCGCGCCATTCGACAGCACCGCCCAGCCAGCCACGTGCCCAGATGGCGGGAAGCACCGTATCCCGCACGATCATCGCGGTGACGGTGCGTGGCGAGAGATACCAGCCCTTGGACCAGGCGAGCATGCATTCCGGCAGATAGGCAATCAGCAGTACGCATAAAGCCGTGGTGGGCAAGCTGACGCCGGCACTTGTCGCCGCAATCAGCGCCAACAGCAGTGGCATTGCCGCGCCGGTTAATATCTCGGGCGCGAAGAACAGCGGGAAGGTGACGCGGCGCAGCCGCGCCCAGCGGGCCTGGCGCGACCAAATTTCGCCAAATGTACGCTGGCCGAGCGGCTGCTCGAATGGCGAGGCGACGAGGTTGACGCGCAAACCGAGCCCATTGACCAGCTTGGTCGCAGCGGCGTCCTCAGCGATCTCGGCGGCGAGCGCGTGGATACCGCCGTTCGCGTCAAGCATCGGCTTGTTCCACAGCATGCTCTTGCCCTGGGCAAAGCCGAGGCCAAGTGCCTCACCGGCATATTGCCAGCGCGCCTGCAGCGTGTTGAGGAAAGCGCATTCGACTTCAGCCCAGAAGCCATCCGGCCGCGAGCCGATCGGGGTCGAGCAGACAAGGCCTGTGGTCGGCCGCCATGCGGCCATCAGGTGCTGGATATAGTCTTTGGGCATCAACACGTTGGAGTCGGCAAGGATGACCCAGTCGTGGCGTGCGGCTTCCCAACCCTTGGCGCAGTTATTGAGCTTGGGATTGGCGCTAATGCGGTCATCGCCGGTGAGCAGCCGCGCCGGCACATTGGGATAGCGGGCAATAGCGGCGTTGATGAGATTGACTACTGGATCGTCGGCATGGGCGACGCAGAAGATCAGTTCATAGTGTGGCCAATCGAGCGAGAAGGCGCGCTGAAGCGTCTCCTCGGTGAACGGCTCGACGCCACGCGACGGCACGACAATCGAGAGAGGCGGCGGCTTCCCGGAGGGTGCAGCGATGACATGCCGCTTCTTCAGCCGCGACGAGGCGAGCATGATGCTGGCGAGATTTGAAAGAAGAAGGGCTGAAGATGCAACGGCGGCTGCGAGAGTCAGTTCCATCGAGATCTGGTCACTCCGGAAAGGCCGCCTGCGGCCGTTTCATGAGAGCGCCGCGTCCATTTGGACGCGCAAAGGACGCTCTAACGCTTTTTGAGTCTACCGCATCGTGTTTTCCGAAAATCGAATTCGATTTACGGGCCGATGTGGTAGTCGACAGAGCGCCCGAGTCGCCCCGGCACGGTCTGTGCACACCAACATTGTCATGTGTCACTTAAATGACATTGTTTTTCGGCACGGGCGCTTTGAGGTCGGCAAACGGGGTCTGCGCTCCCGCATCAAACCGCGCAGCGGGACAAATGTTCCCTGCCGCAGCAACCGGAGTAATCCATGTACCGCGCCGTCACGCGCAACATCGAAGTGCTGGTCAGGCCGTTCTATCTGGAAGATCGCTCGGACCCGACGGAGAACCGCTATGTCTGGGGTTATCACGTAACCATAGACAATCAGTCGGACGAGTTCGTTCAGCTTCTGTCGCGCTATTGGCATATCACGGACGGCGCCGGCCGCGTCGAGGAAGTGCGCGGCGCCGGCGTCGTTGGCGACCAGCCCGAGCTCAACCCCGGCGACAGCTATCAATATACGTCCGGTTGCCCGTTGCCGACGCCTTCCGGCATCATGGTTGGCCACTACACGATGCGCAACAAGCGGGGCGAGACGTTCGATATCGCCATCCCCGCCTTTTCGCTCGACTTGCCGGGCACACGGCGCACCGTCAACTGACAGCTGTTACTGCGCCGCGGTAAATTCCGCTGGGTCGAAGTCATACTGCTTCGAGCAGAATTCGCAGGCGACGTGAATGCCGCCATCCTCGGTGCTGTCCCTGATCTCGTCGGCGGAGAAGCCTTCGAGAATGCCGCGGATCCTCTCCTTGGAACATGAGCACTGGTCAGCGACCGGAACGCCGCCGAAGACGCGGACGCCGTGCTCGTGGAACAGCCGGTAAAGCAGCCGCTCGGCGCCGATCGTCGGGTCGATCAGTTCCGTCGGTTCGATCGTACCGAGCAAAGCCAGCAATTCCTGCCAGGAATTGTCGGCGGGATCGTGGATCTCGCCGCGCGGATCGCCGTCGCCGCCCGGAAGGTCGGGCACGCGCATGCGCTCGGGCGATTGCGGCAGGAATTGCGCCAGGATGCCACCGGCGCGCCACTGCTCGCGGGCGCCGCCGATGCCGGGCGTCAACAGCTTGGCCACCGAGAGCCTGAGATCGGTCGGGATCTGTTCCGACTGGCGAAAATAGGTGCGCGCGGCCTCCTCCAGCGTCTCGCCGTCAAGCTGGACGATGCCCTGATAGCGCTGCGTGTGGGCGCCCTGGTCGATGGTCAGCGCCAGGACGCCGCTGCCGAGCAGCGTCTGCTGCGACGTCTCGCCGGCGGCGGTCAGCGCCTCCAGCCGGTCGGCATCGAAACGCGCATAGGCGCGCAGCGCCGACGGCGTGGAAAAATCCGCGACCAGCATGTCTACCGGCCCGTCGGTGCGGGTCTGCAGGATGAACTTGCCCTCGAACTTGAGCGAGGTGCCAAGCAGCACCGTCAGCACGCAGGCTTCCGCCAGCAGGCGGGCGACCGGCTCGGGATAGTCGTGACGGCTGAGGATCGCGTCGAGCATAGGCCCGAGCTGGACGGTGCGGCCGCGCACGTCGAGCGGGCCGACCTCGAAGGGCACGACATGATCGTCGCCGGCGTAGCCGAATTCGCCGAGTTTGGGTTGATGTTCAGCCAACTGATGAGTTTCCAACATGACAAAGCTCCGGGGCGCGGCCATGCCGCCCTCCGGGGCGCATGCGTCGAAACGCGCTCGATTTGCGTGATGCAGTTGAGATAGGCATCACGCGCTTCCGGATCAAGGCGGCCCGGATCAAGCGCCGAGGCACCAGGCCAAAACCGCCTTCTGGGCGTGGAGTCGATTCTCGGCCTCATCGAACACCACCGAATGCGGCCCGTCGATGACTTCGTCGGTGACCTCCTCGCCGCGATGCGCCGGCAGGCAATGCATGAATAATGCGTCCGGTTTTGCCTTCGCCATCAGCGCCGCATTGACCTGGTAGGGTGAAAAGACATTGTGGCCGCGCGCACGATGCTCCTGGCCCATAGACACCCAGCAGTCGGTGACGACGCAGTCGGCCTCGTGCACCGCCTCCTCGGGCGAGCGGGTGAAATGCAATTTACCGCCATGCGCTCTCGACCAGTCGATATGCTTCTGCGCCGGCTCACTGCCTTCCGGCACGGCGACATTCAGGTTGAAGCGAAACCGCGCCGAGGCTTCCAGCAGGGAATGCAGCACATTGTTGCCGTCGCCGGTCCAGGCGATGGTCTTGCCGGCAACCGGGCCGCGATGTTCCTCGAAGGTCATGATGTCGGCCATCAGCTGGCAGGGATGGGTATCGTCGGTCAGCCCGTTGATGACGGGAATGGTGGCGTTCTCGGTCAGCTCCAGCAGCCGGTCATGCGATGTCGTGCGGATCATGATCGCATCGACATAGCGCGACAGCACCTTGGCCGTGTCGGCGATGGTTTCGGAGCGGCCGAGCTGCATCTCGGTGCCGGTCAGCATGATGGTCTCGCCGCCGAGCTGGCGCATGCCGACGTCGAAGGACACGCGCGTGCGCGTCGACGGCTTGTCGAAGATCATGGCCAGCACCTTGCCTTCGAGCGGCTTGGTCCGCTCGCCGGCCTTGAGCTTTGTCTTCCGCACGACCGCATCGTCCAGCATGAAGCGCAGATCGCCTTCGGAAACGGCGGAAAGATCGGTGAAATGGCGAAGGCTCATTTGGGGTCTTTCGACTGTTACTTCGCGGCAGCCGCGGCGATGGCATCCGCCAGGCCCCGGGCGCCGGTGCGGATGCGGTCGAGCGCTTCATGGATCTCAGCATCGGTGACGGTGAGCGGCGGTAGCAGGCGGATGACATTGTCGCCCGCCGGAACCGTCAGCAGATGCTGATCGCGCAGCGCCGTGTTCACCTTGGTGTTGGGCATCGCACATTTCAGGCCGAGCATCAGCCCGGTTCCCCTGATGTCTTCTATGACATCAGGAAATTCATCGGCAACGCCCGCCAGCCCCTGCTTCAACAACAGCGCCTTGCGCTGGACATCCTCCAGGAAGCCGTCTTCCAGCACCACGTCGAGCACGGCGTTGCCGACCGCCATCGCCAGCGGATTGCCGCCGAAAGTGGTGCCATGCACGCCAGCGGTCATACCGACCGCCGCCTCGTCGGTGGCCAGGCAGGCGCCCATCGGAAAGCCACCGCCGATGCCCTTGGCGATTGCCATGATATCAGGCGTCACACCGGACCATTCATGCGCGAACAGTTTTCCGGTGCGGCCGATGCCGCACTGGACCTCATCGTAAATCAAGAGCAGGTCATGCTGCTCACAGAGCTGCCGGAGCCGCTTCAGCGACTGTGTCGGCACCGGGCGGATGCCGCCTTCGCCCTGTACCGGCTCGATCAGGATCGCTGCGGTCTCCGACGTGATCGCCTTTTCGGCGGCGTCGATGTCATCGAAACCGACCTGATCGAAGCCTTCGACCTTGGGCCCGAATCCTTCGAGATATTTGTATTGGCCGCCCGCTGCTATCGTCGCCAGGGTGCGGCCGTGGAAAGCGCCTTCGAAGGTGATAATACGAAAACGTTCTGGATGGCCCTTGACGAAGTGGTAGCGCCGCGCCGTTTTGATCGCACATTCCAGCGCCTCGGCGCCGGAATTGGTAAAGAACACCTTGTCGGCGAAGGTGGCGTCGACCAGCCGCTCACCCAGCCGTCTCTGCTGCGGAATCTCGTAGAGGTTGGAGATATGCCAGAGCTTGGCGGCCTGCTCTGTAAGTGCAGCGACCAGATGTGGATGGCTGTGGCCCAACGAATTCACGGCAATGCCGCCAGCAAAATCGAGATATCGTTCGCCCTTGTCGGTAATCAGCCAAGTGCCTTCCCCGTGGTCGAAGGCCAGGGGTGCGCGGGTAAAGGTCTCGAAAAGCGCCGAACCGCTCATTATATGCGTCTCCGGAACCGGAAAATCAAAAAGCCGCCAAAGCGGCGGCCTTTGCGGCTTATCGTGTTTTTCAGCCATGAAGTCAACGAAAACGTCGCGCAAAGACACGCGACAAGCCTCCCAGCCAGATGCCGGCTCATAAGCGACCGGGCAAGTTGGGGAAAACCGAAAAAACCGATTCGTGTTGCCCTCGGGACTCTTGTCACCGAGTCAGCGCATAAGGTAATTGTAGTCGAGAAATAACTAGATTTCGTGCGGCGGACCTAATCACCCGATATATGTGGTGTCTGCCCGGCAGAAGCCGGGTCGGGATTGGATTCCGATTGCCTCACGCCTCAGCAGGAGCGCGGTCATGAACTGGACTGACGAGCGAGTAGAACTTCTTAGAAAATTGTGGTCGGAGGGACTGAGCGCCAGCCAGATCGCCGCACAGCTTGGAGGCGTCAGCCGCAATGCGGTCATCGGCAAAGTGCATCGGCTGAAACTGTCGGGCCGCGGGCGTTCAACCGCCACGCCGGCGCGTCAGAAAAAGAGCGTACAGGGATCGACCGTCCAGAAATCGGTGTCACGGGCAGCAAGCACCGCGCGGCATATCACCACGTCGATCGGCGCGACGGCGCTGCAGGCGCAATTCGACGCCGAGCCTGTCGCGCGTCATTACATCCGCCCGGTCGAGAATGTCGTCGTGCCGATTTCACGGCATCTTCAACTCGTCGAGCTGACCGAGCGGACATGCAAATGGCCCAATGGCGATCCGCTTTCGGAAGAGTTCCATTTCTGCGGCAACGACGCGGCCGAAACCGGGCCCTATTGCAAGTACCACGCCCGGGTTGCGTTCCAGCCCGCTTCGGAGCGGCGGCGCAGCCGCTGAGCGAATGGCGAATAGGGAGTAGCGAATAGGGCAAGAAAGACCTTGCACCTTTCTGCAAAGGCCAAAGCTGTTTCTATTCACTATTCACTATTCGCTATTCGCTCTCTTTCACAGCCAGCCGCTCTTGCGGAAACGCCAGTAGAGAACTGAGCAGACCAAAATAATCGCTCCCAGAACGACCGGGTAGCCATATTCCATCCTAAGTTCCGGCATGTCGTTGAAGTTCATGCCGTAGATGCCTGCGAGCGCCGTCGGCACCGCCAGGATTGCAGCCCATGAGGCGAGCTTCTTGGTGATCGCCGTTTCCTGGCTCTGGCCAACCAGGAGGCTCGCCTCGAAGGCAAATGCGAGCACCTCCCGTAAGCTGTCGATCTTCTCCTGGACGGTGCGGATGTGGTCGGTGACGTCGCGGAACAGAGGGTGCATAGCCGCATGGATCTGCGGCAGGTCGGCGCTGGTCAGCCGGCGGCAGACTTCCACCAGCGGCAGTGCCGCATTGCGCAGGCGCAACAGGTCGCGGCGCAACATGTAAAGCCGTTCTATGTCGGAGCCGGCCATAGGTTTCAGCAGAACCTTGTCCTCGATCGCCTCGACCTCATCCTCGATCTGCTCGAGCACCGGCATGTAGTTATCGACGATGAAATCGAGAATGGCGTAGAGGACGAAATCCTCGCCCTTGGCCAGCGAATGCGGGCAACTTTCCCAGTGCTGACGAACCGCGGCATAAGAGGTTGATGGGCCGTGCCTGACGCTGACGATGTAGCCGGCACCGACGAACAGATGGGTTTCGCCGAAGGTGACACGACCGTCGATCAATTGAGCCGTGCGGGCAACGATGAACAAGGCGTCGCCATATTGCTCGATCTTGGGCCGCTGATGCGGATGCTCTGCGTCCTCGATCGCCAGATCATGCAGATGGAATTGCGCCTGGACGCGAAGCAACAGATTGCGGTCGGGCTCCAGCAGGCCGATCCAGACGACATGGTCTGGCTTCTTGGCCCATTCGCCAGCTTCCTCGATCGGAATGTCGGCGATACGCCGGCCGGCCGTTTAGACGCCGGAAGCGATGATGCTGGTCGGCGGCGGCGCAGGCATGAACTCCCGAACATATTCCATCGCAGCCTCCTGAAAGCGTGGCCTTCATCGCGGAACTGAGAAGCTTACGTCCGGATAGTTTAGCGCAGTTTCATGAAGCGTTCGAGAGGCAGAGCGAGATGAGTTCAGACGGGATCTTCTCGCTCTGGCCGTTTACTTAGCGGGTAGCGCTGCCGGAAGAACAATCTTGTCCGTCTTGTCGCCCTTTGGCCGCTCGGCCGGCATCTGGTCGCCGGTGACGATGTAATAGATCGTCTCGGCGATGTTGGTGGCGTGGTCGCCGATCCGTTCGATGTTCTTGGCGCAAAATAGCAGGTGCGTACAAGGCGTGATGTTGCGCGGATCTTCCATCATGTAGGTCAGCAACTCGCGAAACAGCGACGTGTACACCGCGTCGATCTGGTCGTCGCGGTCACGCACGAAACCGATCTTTTCCACCGAGCGCGATGCGTAGACGTCGAGCACTTCCTTGAGCTGCGTCAACGCCAGGTCGGCCAAGGCCTCGATGCCACGGAACAGGCTGGTCGGCTGGCGCCCTTCTGTGACGGCAACCACGCGCTTGGCGACATTCTTGCCGAGATCACCAACCCGTTCGAGGTCCGCCGAGATGCGGATCGCGCCGACGATCTCACGCAGATCCGTCGCCATCGGCTGACGCTTGGCGATGATGACGATCGCCTTGTCGTCGATCTCGCGCTGGCCTTCGTCCAGAACGAGATCGTCGCGGATCACCTTTTGGGCAAGGCCGGGGTCGGCATTGACCAGGGCCGCGATCGCTTGTTCGACCATGCGTTCGGCATGCCCGCCCATCGCGGCGATGCGCTTTGACAGGTATTTCAGCTCCTCGTCATAGGCGCTGACGATGTGCACGGACTGCATGGAAATGCCTTCCATAGTGAGTCGTTTCCTCGAATCCCCGCTGATACGCTAGCCGGATGACAGAAAAAAGAAAAAGCCCGTTGATACCTAGCGCAGCGCTAGTGTGCCGGCAAATGAACCGAGAAGACAGCACCCTTGCCCACCTCCGACTTGATCGAGAGCCTGGCGTTGTGACGTGTCAGGATATGCTTGACGATGGACAGGCCGAGGCCGGTGCCTTTCTGGGTCCTGCTGTTCTCGACATCGACACGGTAGAAGCGCTCGGTGATGCGCGGAATGTGCTCCTCGGGAATGCCGGGACCGAAGTCTCTGACAGTGACGTCGATGCCCGGCTCGGGGCCGGCATCGTTGTGCGCAATCGTCACCACGACACGCCCGCCCGACTGTCCGTATTTGCAAGCGTTTTCCAGCAGATTTTCGAAGACCTGGAAAAGTTCGTCGCGATCTCCGGGCACATCGAGCGGCCCTTCCGCGAACTCCCGTTCGATGGCGATGCCGTTCTCCCTGGCAAGCGGCCCGAGCGAATCGATGACGCTGTCGAGGGTCTGGCGGAGGTCGACCTCGGTTCCCGGCTTCAGATAGGGTTTCATCTCCAGTCGCGACAGCGACAACAGGTCGTCGATCAGCCGCGCCATGCGGCCGGTCTGGTTCTGCATGATCTGCAGGAACTGCTCGCGTGCTGCCGGGTCGTTGCGGGCCGGGCCGCGCAACGTCTCGATAAAGCCGGAGATCGAGGCGAGCGGAGTGCGCAGTTCGTGGCTGGCATTGGCGATGAAGTCGGCGCGCATCCGGTCGATCCGGCGCGCCTCACTCTGGTCCTTGAAGACCAGAACATAGAGGTCGGTGCCATGGCCGACCGAGGACGCACTCACCCGGTAGGCGCGTTCGACCGGCAGCTTTTCGGTATAGTCGACGACGTCCGAAGCGGCGACCCCCGTTAAAATGCTGTCCAGCAAGGCCTGCATCTCTGGCGCACGGAATTTCAGCGACAGCGACATGCCCGGTGCGATACCGCCGAAGGCAGCGAAGGCGGCGGCGTTGGCATGGACGATCGTGGCGGTGCGATCGAAAATGATCAGAGGATCTGCAACGGCCGCCGCGAGATATTCTCCCGACAGCTGTTGCAGCCCGCTCGTCTCTATCGCAGCGGCATCCTCGGCGGACTGGCGCGGTGCGCCGGCCGGCAGCATCGCGGCGACAAGCAGCAGCCCGGCACATGCCAGTATCACCGCGTAGCCGGATGCGAAAACATAGACCGTCAAGACCGCGACGATGCCGGCAGCCAGCAGCCAGCGGTTGTTCCACAGCCGGACGGCAACGGCTTGAGCCGCGCTTCGCTGTTCTGCGCCCATGTCAGCCATTGTCAGCCATTCGCGCGCGCCGTGCCTCCGCCTCAACCGGCCGGCCGGTTGGAAACTTGCCGCTGGACCGGCATTAGAGTGCCGTGCGTCCAATCGGACGCACAAGAACGCTCTTCCAGCTTTAGTCCGCTGCATCGTTCTTACCGAAAATCGATTCCGATTTTCGGGCTGATGCAGTAAGGCTCCCAATAGCATGAGTTCGGAAGCTGGAAAGGTTCGTCTCGATGAAAAATCCCAAGGAAGATGCCGCCGCGCCCGTTGCTGGTCCGCTGAAGATACGGATCGACGGCAAGGAGTTCGAGTTCGACATCGAGAATCCCGAGCTTCCGGGTTGGGTCGAGGACAACAAGCTGACCGCCGGCGGCTATCCCTACGACAAGAAAATGAATAGCGACGAGTATGACGAGACGCTCGAACGGCTGCAGATCGAGCTGGTCAAGGCGCAGGCATGGCTGCAATCGACCGGCAAGCGGGTGATGTCGCTGTTCGAAGGACGCGATGCCGCCGGCAAGGGCGGTACGATTTTCGTGCTGCGCCAATACCTGAACCCCCGGACAGCGCGCAACGTAGCGCTGACCAAGCCGACGCCTACCGAACTCGGACAGTGGTATTTCCAGCGCTATGTCGCGCAGTTTCCGACATCCGGCGAGTTCGTCACTTTCGATCGCTCCTGGTACAATCGTGCCGGCGTCGAGCCGGTCATGGGCTTCTGCACGCCGGAGCAGCATCAGAAGTTCCTAGACGAGACGCCGAATTTTGAACGGATGATCTGCAACGAAGGCATTTATTTCTTCAAGTTCTGGCTGAACATCGGTCGGGAAACACAGCTTGAGCGGTTTCACGATCGCCGTTGGAGTCCTTTGAAAAGCTGGAAATTCTCGCCGATCGACATTGCCGGCATCGCCAAATGGGACGACTACACCAAGGCGCGTGATCTGATGTTCGAACGCACGCACCGGGAATTTGCGCCCTGGATCATCGTGCGGGCCAATGACAAGCGGCGCGCGCGACTTGCCGTCATCCGGCGCATTCTGTTGTCGCTTCCCTATGAGGGGCGCGATCTCGACGGCATCGGCAAAGAAGACAAGAAGATCATCGGGGAAGGACCTTCGTTCCTGGGAACAGGGGCCTGAGCACTGCCGCGCGCCTCAAGGACGCGCGGCACGATTACGGATATTCTTGTCATTCTCCCGAATGACTTATCACGCCGCCAGCCGGGCAATCCGCTGCAGCCGCCGCAGTGTGGTGTCGTCCTGCAACGCCTGCTGAAACAGCGAAATCTCCTGGTCGATGCGATCGCAAAGCGCGCCTGTGTCGCCCTTGAGCAGGTCGCGCGTCTGCAGCAGTGCGGCGACCGGCTTCTTGGCGAGTTGCCTGGCTCTGCCAAGCGCAGCTTCCTCGACGCTGCCGTCCACAACGATCTCCGTGACCAGCCCAAGCATCCTGGCGTCCTCGGCACTGAGCGTGTCGCCCAGGCAGAAGAAACGGAAAGCGCCGGCATAACCGAGTTTCTGCGGCGCCAGGATGCTGGTCGCCGCGTCCGGCACGAGGCCGAAATCGACGAACGGCACCCGAAACGTGCTTTCATCAGATGCGATCACCATATCGCAATGGAACAGGATGGTGCAGCCGACGCCGACGGCGTCGCCATCGACACAGGCAAGCACCGGTTTGGGGAACGTCGCCAACGTGCGGAACATGTCGGTGACGGCGGCGATCAACCGTTGATGCTTGGTGGCATCGAGGAACTCGGAGAAGTCGCCCCCGAGGCAGAAGCAGCCGGCGAGGCCGCGCAGCACCACGACGCGTACGTCATCGTCGACTGCGGCTTCATGGAAGGTCTTGGCCAGGCTTTCATAGGCTCGCCTGTCCAAGACCGGCCGGCCGTCATCCGACGACACCGTGACGATCAGCGTATGGTTGCGGAACTCTGTTTGCGTGTGGGCGTTCATGGCCGTCTCCATCTCACGAGGCCTGCCTCAGTCCGAGCCTGTCGGGATATCCCCTGGCCAGCACCGGCGCGAAATGACTGCGACGCGAACGGATCACCTCAAGCGTATGGTCGTTGAAGGTGAGCAGCGTGGCGACGACCTGCTGGTTGCCATAGGTGCGCTGGTAGCCAAGCGGCTTCGCCAGGAAGTGCAATTGCAGCGCCCGCAGGACCCACATCGGCTCGAACTCGATGATCACCTGATTGACGTTGCGTTTCAGCCCCCACTCGACGAAGCCGGCAATGAGCTCGGTGCCGACCGTCGATACGCCGCGCTTGCCGTCTCGGAAGCCCGGGGCCACAGCATAGCGGGTCAGTTCCCAGACGCTCGGCCCGGACGGCGGCGTCCCTTCATAGAGGTCCGCCAGCACCTCGGTCAGAAGATGCGCCCGCGTTGTCGGCAACATCCGCTGATAGCCGGCAAGTTCGCCGTTGCGAATGACGAGCTGATGCACCGCCTCGTCGTGGTCGAACTGATCGACCTCAAGGCCGTCGGGACGTTGCAGGTCGGTCCACCCCATTTCCTCGACGAAAATCTTGTAGCGCAAACGATGAACGGCCTCCCAAAGGTCGGGGCGTTCCATAAGTTCCTGTGTGGTAAGGGAAAAAAGCATCTGCCGTCTCCTGGGTTCAATAGGAAGATACGGCCGGGCTTTCCCCAGAAAATTACGCGATCACGTAGGCAAGAATTTCTAGGCCGGCGCGGCCGAGCTAGCTAATATAGCCGCGCCTTATCGCTTCCGCGACCGCCTGCACTCGGTTGACGGCGCCGAGTTTGCTTTTGGCGTTAAGAAGGTGTTTCTCTGACGTGTGTTCCGAAATGCCGAGAATCTGTGAAATCTCCCATTCGGACTTGCCGACGGCGGCCCATTGCATGCATTCGCGCTCACGCGGCGTTAGTTCGACGTGGTCGATGGTCTTGGCCGCCATCGTATGGAGTTGCATGGCGCGGCCGATCGCATAGGTCGCCGCCAACGACACCTGCCCGAACTCGGCTTCCGACAGTTCCACGGCCTCGCCGCCGAGCGACACCATGACGATCTGGCCATCGAGCGTGACCAGGGGGAATGCCATGCCGTCGCGCAGCTTGAATTCGCTGGCGTCGCCCATGACTTCGCCACTGCTCTTGTCGATGCGAATGCCCTGAGATGCTTCCCGCCACTGGAACGGCGCCTGGAGCTGCTTCATATGGCTGACGACCGGGTCATGGTCGACGTAGTTGCGCGCCACATAGCGCTCCAGCCATTCTCCCGGCCAGTCACAAAGCAGCACATGGTTCTTTTGCTGGCCTCGCGGCGTGCCTGGCTGCGGAACCGTCCCGGCCATCAGCGCCGTCAGGCCGAACTCCGAGGTTATGCCAAGCAGTTTCTCGCAGACCGCCGCTGCCGTACTGGCATGCTGCAGCTGATCTATGAATTCCAGTGTTCTATCGAAGTGGCCCATCGCAACATCTACCCCATGTTGCCTTCCGCGTTGAGATCAACGGGTCCAGTGCATTGACCTGCACTTTGCCATCAACCCCGGATTACAAACCTGCTCTCCTCTGTTTACAGCGCCTTGCAACTGCCCTTCCAGCCGACGCCACACATGTTTGCAAGCTCGCCAAAGCATATCCCTAAATCGGCGTGATGAAATCAAAAACCGTTGTGCCTGTGTCATTTTCGTACCAAAAGCCACATTGGACAGGACAGGACGGAGCTCGATCGTGGTAATTCGGTGGATATCCATCGTCTTGATGCTGGCAATGACGGGAGCACAATGGCTCACGGGTGCGCGTGCCGCGGAGCCGCAAGTGCCGGTGCTGTGGGATGCCAAGGAGCGGCTGCCGAAGCCCGATCTTTCCGCGCTGCCACGTCTGAGATTCCTGACCACCACCGATTTCCCGCCTTTCAATTTCCTCGACGGCGCAGGCCGCTTGTCCGGCTTCCACGTCGATCTGGCGCGCGCGATCTGCACCGAACTCGGCGTTGCGGAAAAATGCCAGATCCAGGCGCTGCCCTGGGCTGAGCTCGAAGGAGCACTGCAGAAGGGCGAAGGCGAAGCGATCATTGCCGGCATCGCCGCCACGCCGGGGTCGCGGTCGAAATATGCCTTCTCGCGCTCTTACCTGCAGTTTCCGGCGCGTTTCATCATGCAGAAGACAAAAGCGCTCACAGAACCGATCTTCGACAGACTTCACGGCAAACACGTCGGCGTGGTCGCCGGCTCAGCGCATGAGCGGATGCTGCGCGATTATTTCGGCAGCGTTCAGGTCGTCCCCTTCGACCGACCGGAAGAGCTCTACGATGATCTCAAGGCCGGCAAGGTCGACGCGGCGTTCGGCGACGGCATGCGCTTCGCCTTCTGGCTGGGCGGTTCGGATGCCGCGGCCTGCTGCCGCTTTGCTGGAGGCCCCTATCTTGCGCCCGAATATCTGGGATCGGGCATGGCCATCGCCACAAGGGCCGGCGATCCGGCGCTGGCCGCGGCGTTCGATTACGCATTGCAAGAGATTTCGGTGAAGGGCATCTTCGCCGAATTCTATCTGCGCTATTTCCCGGTCAGTTTTTTCTGATCCGGCCCGCTCGGTTTTTTCTGATCCGGCCCGCTCGGTTTTTTCTGAACGTTCGGGGCTCGGATCAGGTCAGCGTGCGAAGGCGAGCCTTGGCGGCCCGGGCGATGGCGGCAACGGTGAGCGTGTCGAGATCGAGCTGGCGACGAATAAGCTGTAGCACCCTCACCTCCTCCAAGCGCATTTCGAGGTCGACGGCAGCAACCTCGAAAGCTGCGGCGTAGGCGGTGTCAAGCAGCCGCTCGGGCAGTGCCTCTGAGACGCGCGCTAACACGCCTTCCAGCCCGTCCTTTTCATGCAGCATCTTTTGGCAGTCCTGAGCGACGCCGACCAGCCGGTCGTGGTCGAAATCCTCGAACACCGGCCACGAGCGAACGACGTCGCCAATTCGCGCCAGTTCGACATCGGTCATGTCGCGATCGGACGCGGAGGTGATGACCATCAAGTAGATCAGGGCTTCATGCGGCGGCAACGACATCTGAAAACTCCTCAAACGGGCTCCGAAGTTAGGAACGAGGCATCGACGCCGCAAGGAAAAAGAGCCGCGATCGTTGACGCCCACGGCACGCGCGCCTAGAGACCGGTTGAAAAACCTGGTTCCGGCCCCCTTGTTTGCGGCGATGCCGGCGAATGATTTGGAAAACAGTGACATGGCGGGATCAAACATCATCGATCTCAATCCTGAGGTGCTTGCGGCAGCGGCTGAAAGCAAAGCATGGCCGTTCGAGGAAGCCAGGAAGATCGTAGAGCGCTACAAAGGCACCGACTTTCCCGAGACCGTACTGTTCGAGACCGGCTACGGTCCGTCGGGGCTGCCGCATATCGGTACTTTCGGCGAGGTCGCACGCACCTCGATGGTGCGCCACGCCTTCCGTGTGCTTACCGGGGACACGGTCAAGACCAAGATCTTGTGCTTTTCCGACGACATGGACGGTATGCGCAAGATTCCGGACAACGTCCCCGATCGCGCCGCACTCGAGCCGCACCTGCACAAGCCGCTCTCGTCCGTCCCCAATCCTTTCGGCGGCGACTATGCCAGCTTCGCAGACCACAACAACGCAATGCTTTGCCGCTTCCTGGACACGTTCGGCTTCGACTACGAGTTCGCCAGCGCGACGGAATACTACAAGGCTGGCCGTTTCGACGAAGTTCTGCTGCGTGCTGCCGAACGCTTCGACAAAATCATGGACGTGATGTTGCCGACGCTCGGCGAAGAGCGCCAGGCGACCTACAGTCCGTTCTTGCCGATTTCCCCAAAGAGCGGCCGCGTGCTTTACGTCCCCATGAAGCATGTCGACGCCACGGCCGGAACGATCACCTTCGACGATGACGGTACCGAGACGACGCTTCCCATAACCGGCGGCAAGGTGAAGCTGCAATGGAAGCCGGATTTCGGCATGCGTTGGGCGGCGCTCGGCGTCGATTTCGAAATGTTCGGCAAGGACCACCAGACGAATGCGGTGATCTACGACCGTATCTGCAACATCCTGGGTGGGCGGGCGCCGGAGCATTTTGTCTATGAGCTATTCCTGGACGAGAACGGCCAGAAGATCTCGAAGTCGAAGGGCAACGGACTGAGCATAGACGAGTGGCTGACTTACGCGCCGACCGAAAGCCTCGGGCTCTACATGTACCAACGGCCGCGGCAGGCCAAGAAGCTCTATTTCGACGTCATTCCGAAGGCGGTGGACGAGTATTACGCCTTTCTGTCCGCTTATCGCCGGCAGGAGTGGAAGGAGCGGCTGGGCAATCCAGTCTGGCATATGCACGATGGTAATCCGCCTGCCGTCGACCTGCCCGTGTCGTTTGCGCTGCTGCTCAATCTGGTCAGTGCTTCGAACGCGCAGAACAGGGACGTGCTGTGGGGGTTCATTTCGCGTCATGCACCGGGCGTCACGCCGAAGACCCACCCCGAGCTCGACCGGCTGGCCGAATATGCGATCCGTTATTTCGACGATTTCGTAAGGCCGGCCAAGGTGTACCGAGCCGCCGACGCGGTCGAGCGCGAGGCGCTGACGAAGCTCTCCGAAGCGCTCGCTGCATTGCCGTCAGACGCCGATGGCGAGGTGATCCAGAACGCCGCCCTCAACGTCGCGCGCAAAATCGAGCGCTATCAGGACCATTCGAAGCAGAGCCCGGAAGGCGGTCCCGGCGTCTCCGTCGCCTTCTTCCAGATGATCTATCAGGTGCTGATCGGACAGGAGCGCGGTCCACGCTTCGGTTCCTTCGCCGCGCTCTACGGCATCGCAGAAACCCGCGCGCTCATTCAGAAGGCGTTGGCTGGTCAGCTGGCGGCGTAGCCGTCTTCTCGGTTGGCGGTGTGGCCGTCGTCGCCGATGGATCGAGAATCGGCTGCGCCGGCTGCGATGTAGCCGCGACCGGGGCTGGCGCCGGAGGCAGGCCGGAGAGGCTGGGCGCCGGCCCGAAAATGCCCTTCCTCGCCGTACGCGCCTTCTCGCCGGCCTCGACGTAAGGACCGTTATTGGCGGCGCGTGCCCAGCCGTTTTCGATCAACCACTGGCCGACATCTTGGTTGCCAACGCGGCATTCGGCGGCGATCAGGTCGCGGCCGCCCTCGGGCGGCACTGTGCAGACCACCGCGCGGCCGCGCAGGAAGGCACGGAACGCCGTTCGTGCCCGGGTGCCGCACGTCCAGGACTTGGCGCCGTCGGTGCAAGTTTCGTCCTGCCTGACAATCTCGATACCGGAAATCGCGACCGAGTAGCCCTTGGCCTCGATCACTCCTGCGGCCGGCGCGACCGGCTGAAACAGTTTCGTCCCGTTCCAGTCGTCGGGCATTTTCGGCTTCGGCGGTTTGGGCGGTCTGGCCAGCGCCAGCTCGCTCAGCGGCGCGCGCGGCTCGACCCGCTCAAGCTCTTCGGCCTGAAGCTGCGGCGGCGCGACGACCTCGGGATCGATGGCCCTGGAATGCGCCTCCGGCCTTGCCACCTCGGATCGGGGAATCGCTGATGTAGCAGGCGCTTCTGATTGCGCCGCCATACTGGCCTGCGGCCGAGCTGCGACACGGCCGTTTTCGACACGCATTACGGCGCGGCCACCGGTGACGATCGCGGCCCCTATTGCCAGTATCGTCAACACCGCAGCGGCGGCGTGGAGCGGACGCACCGGCCGCCCCTACTGGCTTGCCCAGACAATCCGCGCCACCCATTCGACATCGCGCATCGGGATGTCGCGGTCGGGGTGATCAGGATTGAGCGAGACCAGCATGATCGACTTCGCCGTCTGACGGTCCAGGACCTTGGCCATCACCTCGCCGGCATTGGTCTTGACGACGACCCGGTCGCCCTTGCGGGTGGCGGCGCCCGGCTCGACGATCAGGACATCGCCGTCGCGGTAGAGTGGCAGCATGGAATCGCCCTGGACCTGCAGCGCATAGGAGGTTTCGGTCGCTTGTGCCGGCAGCTCGATCAGGTCCCAGCCCTGCCCCGCCGGAAAGCCGGCATCGTCGAAGAAGCCGCCGGCGCCGGCCTGGGCGAAGCCGAGCAGCGGCACGGAAGACCTCTGCGCGGGCAGGGATCCGAGCCCGGGCTTGCCCCGGCCTTCGACCAGGCCCGTGAATTCGTCGAGCGAGGCGCCCGTCGCCTCGATGATCTTGGCCAGCGATTCGGTCGACGGCCAGCGCGGCCGCCCGTCCGAGGACAGCCGCTTCGACTTGTTGAAGGCAGTCGAATCGAGGCCCGCGCGCTTCGCCAGCCCCGAGGCCGAGAGCGAATAGCGCTCGGCGAGAGCGTCGATAGCGGCCCATACGCGATCATGTGAGAGCACTTTCGCTCTCCTTCAGAACAGGAAAAAATACCTTCCCCGTTCTAACCGGTGGCCGTGATTTTGTCCACCACCGAAGGCGGCGTCATGCCGCCTTCTTCACCTCGCCCTTCGCGTAGGGATCGAAGCGCTGATAAAAGGTCTCGCCCTTCTCCGCCATGTCGAGCAGGAGCTTGGGCGCCTTGAACTCGGCTCCGTACTTCTTCTGCAGACCCTTGGCGATCTTGACGAATTTCTTCGCACCGAAGCCGTCGATGTAGGACAGCACGCCGCCGGTGAAGGGCGCGAAGCCGAAGGCGAGGATCGAGCCGACATCGGCTTCGCGCGGATCGGTGACGATGCCCTCCTCCATCACCCGCGCCGCCTCCAGCGCGATGGTGACCAGGAGCCGCTGCTTCAGTTCCTCGTAGTCGACTTTTTCGGGCGCCATCTGCGGATAGAGATCCTTCAGCCCCGGCCACAGCTTCTTCTTGGCAGGCTTTTGCGGATAGTCGTAGAAACCCTTGCCGTTCTTACGGCCGAAACGGCCATGCGTATCGACCAGCGTGTTTATCAGCGCCATCTGCTTCGGGTCGACCGCCTTGTCGCCGAGATCCCTGATGGTTTGCTTCATGATCTTCTGGGCAAGGTCGATCGCCGTTTCGTCCGTGAGCGCCAAAGGACCGACCGGCATGCCGGCGGCCTTCGCCGCATTCTCGATCATCGGCGCCGGAATGCCCTCGATCAGCATCTTGTAGGCTTCAGACATGTAGCGCAGCACGCAGCGGTTGACGTAGAAGCCGCGCGTGTCGTTGACGACGATCGGCGTCTTCTTGATGGCGCGGACGAAGTCGATCGCGGTGGCCAACGCCTTGTCGCCCGTCTTCTTGCCCAAAATGATCTCGACCAGCATCATCTTGTCGACCGGCGAGAAGAAATGGATGCCGATGAAATTCTTCGGCCGCGCCGAATTCTTCGCCAGCGAGGTGATCGGGATGGTGGAGGTGTTCGATGCAAAGACCGCGGACGGCTTCAACACGGCCTCTGCCTTTTCGGTGGCGTCCTTCTTGACGCCCGAGTCCTCGAACACCGCCTCGACCACCAGGTCGCAGCCGGCAAGATCGGCATAGTCCGCCGTCGGCGTGATCAGCGACAGCAGTCTGTCCTTGTCCTCTGGCTTGGCGCGGCCTTTCCTGACCTGATCCGAGATCAGGCCGTCCGAATGCGCCTTGCCCTTGGCGGCAGCTTCCGTATCGCGGTCGAGCAGCACCACCGGAATGCCGGCCTTGGCCGTGACATAGGCGATGCCAGCCCCCATGAAGCCGGCGCCGAGCACGCCGATCTTCTTGAACTTGGTTTCCGGCACGCCGGCCGGGCGGCGCGCACCCTTGTTCAATTCCTGCAGCGACACGAACAGCGAGCGGATCATCGCCGCCGCTTCCCTGGTCTGCATGATCTCGGTGAAATAACGCTGCTCGATGCGCAGGGCGGTGTCGAACGGCACCAGCAGGCCTTCATAGACGCATTTCAGGATGGCAGCGGCAGCAGGATAGTTGCCATAGGTCTCGCGACGCAGGATGGCGATTGCCGGCGGCCACAGATTGGCGCCGGCCACCGAATAGATCGGGCCGCCGGGCAGCTTGAAGCCCTTCTCGTCCCACGGCGCCACCGGCTTCAAGCCATTTTTGATCATGGCCTTGGCGGTCTCGACCAGCTTTTGCGGCTCAGCGATCTCGTGGATCAAGCCCATCGACTTGGCCTTCTGCGGCGACAGCGTCTGGCCGGAAGTCAGCATCTGCAGCGCCTGCTGCTGGTCGGTCAGCCGCGGCACGCGCTGGGTGCCGCCGGCACCCGGGAAGATACCGATCTTCACTTCGGGGAGCGCCATCTTGACCTTGTCGGAATCGGCCGCGACGCGGCCGTGGCAGGCGAGCGACAGCTCGAACGCGCCGCCCATGCAGGTGCCGTTGATCGCCGACACCCATGGCTTGCCTGAGGTTTCCAGCTTGCGGAACAGGCCCGTCATATAGCCGGCATTGTCGAACAGCACCTTGGTCGCCTTGTTCAGGTCCCTGGCTTTGTCGGCTGCGAAGGTCGACAGCATCTTCTGCAGCATGGTGATGTCGGCACCGCCGGAAAACGTGTCTTTGCCGGAGGTGATGACCGCCCCCTTTATCGCCGCGTCGCTCGCCACCTTGTCGACGATAGCGTTCAGTTCCAGCATCGCGTCTTCGGTGAAGACATTCATCGACCTGTCGGGCATATCCCAGGTGATCAGCGCGATGCCGTCTGCGTCGATGTCGAGGGTGAAATTGGTGTAGCTCATCGGTCTCTCTCCCGTCAGACGCGTTCGATGATCGTTGCGGTGCCCATGCCGGCGCCGATGCAAAGCGTCACCAGCGCGGTGTTCAGGTCGCGGCGCTCCAGTTCGTCCAGCACCGTTCCGAAGATCATCGCGCCGGTGGCGCCGAGCGGATGGCCCATGGCGATGGCGCCGCCATTGACGTTGATCCTGTCGTGCGAAATGTCGAACGCCTGCATGTAGCGCAGCACCACCGAGGCGAAAGCCTCGTTAAGCTCGAACAGATCGATGTCCGACAGCTTCATCTTGGCGCGCTTCAGCAGCTTTTCGGTCACGTCGACCGGACCGGTAAGCATCAGCACCGGTTCCGAGCCGATATTGGCAAATGCGCGGATGCGTGCGCGCGGCTTCAGGCCGAGCGTCTTTCCAGCCTTCTTGGACCCGAGCAGAACGGCCGCCGCGCCGTCGACGATGCCGGACGAATTGCCGGCGTGATGGACGTGATTGACCTCCTCCACCTCGGGGTGCTTCTGCACCGCGACTGCATCAAAGCCGCCCATTTCGCCGGGCATGACGAAAGACGGGTTGAGTGCCGCCAGCGACTGCATGTCGGTCGAAGGCCGCATATGCTCGTCATGGTCGAGGATGGTCAGACCATTCTGGTCCTTGATCGAGATCACCGAATTCTTGAAGCGGCCCTCGCCCCAGGCCTTGGCGGCACGCTTCTGGCTCTCGACCGCATAGGCGTCGACGTCGTCACGGGAAAAGCCGTATTTGGTGGCAATCAGATCAGCCGAAATGCCTTGCGGAACGAACCAGCCCGGCAGGCCAACCGAAGGGTCCATGAACCAGGCGCCACCGGATGCGCCCATGCCGACGCGCGACATCGATTCAACGCCGCCGGCAATCACGATCTCGTCGGCGCCTTGCGCGATCTTGGCCGCGCTGAAATTGATCGCGTCCAGGCCTGAGGCGCAGAAGCGCGAGATCTGCATGCCGGGCGCCGTGGTCGCATAGCCTGCCTCGAAGGCGGCAGCGCGCGGAATGACAGAACCGGCCTCGCCGACCGGATCGACGCAGCCGAAGATGATATCGTCGACGGAGCCGGTGTCCAGCCCGTTGCGGTCGCGGATCGCTTCGAGCACCTTGGCGCCGAGCCGCACCGCCGGCACTTCGTGCAGCGAGCCATCCTTCTTGCCCCTGCCACGCGGCGTGCGCACGGCGTCATAGACGTAAGCTTCGGCCATTTTCCTGCTCCTTGGGTTTGCTGAAAAGTCGCTCAGAGAGAGCGCCCGATCAGCAATTTCATGATCTCGTTGGTGCCGCCGTAGATACGCTGGACGCGGGCGTCGCGGAACATGCGGGCGATCGGGTACTCATTCATGTAGCCATAGCCGCCATGCAATTGAAGGCATTCGTCGACGACTTTTCCCTGCAGGTCGGAAAGCCAGTATTTGGCCATCGAGGCCGTGACCGGGTCGAGGCCGCCATCGATGTGGCGGGCGACGCAGTCATTGTAGAAGACGCGGCCGATGGTCGCCTCGGTCTTCAGTTCGGCCAGCTTGAACTGGGTATTCTGGAAATCGATGATCGCCTTGCCGAAGGCCTTGCGCTCCTTGACGTAGTCGATGGTCAGCGCCAGCGCCCGCTCGACCATCGCAATAGCGCCGGTGCCGATCTGCAGCCGCTCCTGCGGCAATTGCTGCATCAGCTGGACGAAGCCCTGGCCTTCCTCGTAGCCGAGCAGATTGGAGGTCGGCACGCGCATATCGTTGAAGAACAGTTCCGACGTGTCGTTGGCCTTGAGCCCGATCTTGTCGAGGTTGCGGCCGCGCTCGAACCCTTCCACCTCCTCGGTCTCGACGACGATCAGCGAAGTTCCCTTGGCGCCCTTGTCCGGGTCGGTCTTGGTAACGACGATGATGAAGTTGGCGAGCTGGCCATTGGTGATGAAAGTCTTCGAGCCGTTGACCTTGTACTGGTTGCCATCCTTCTCGGCTCGCGTCTTGACGCCCTGCAGGTCGGAGCCGGCGCCGGGCTCGGTCATGGCGATGGCGCCGATCAGCTCGCCGGTCGCCAGTTTCGGCAGCCACTTCTTCTTCTGCTCCTCCGAGCCGTAGTGGAGGATGTAAGGGGCGACGATCGAATTGTGCAGGCCGATGCCAAAACCGTCGACGCCGACATGACCGATCGCCTCGATGATGGCGCTCTCATGCGCGAATGTCCCGCCCGAACCGCCATATTCCTCCGGCATTGATGCGCAGAGCAGGCCGGCCGCACCCGCCTTTAGCCAGCACTCGCGGTCGACCATCTCGTTCTTCTCGAACTCGTCATAGCGCGGCGCGATCTCTTCCGACATGAAGCGGTGCGCCATGTCGTAGAGCATGCCGACCTCGTCCGCAGCCCAGGCGGGTTTGGGTAAAGCAAGCACTTCGGCAGGATTTGTCATGCCATTCCTCCGGCGCCAACGTTCCCCTCCCCCTCGAGGGGAGGGTGGCCGCGAAGCGGCCGGGTGGGGTTGCCGGTGACGTGCTCGGCCTTACCTTTTGCAACCTGTGTCATATGCCACGGCATTTGCGATCATTCTCCTCCCAAGGCACGTCACCGGAATAGAGGTTGGCGCACTGCACGCAGGCCCCCCCGGCCCTTCGGGCCACCCTCCCCTCAAGGGGAGGGGAACGTCGAACTTAGAACGCATCCGCCGGCAGTGCCATCAACGTATCGGCGCCGCTGGAGATGCGGGCGAGATGCGCCGACGTCTCCGGCATGATCCGCTCCATGAAGAAGCGCGCCGTCACCAGCTTGCTATCGTAGAAGGCCGAAGAACTATCGGCACCATTCGCCAATTTCGCCCTGGCTGCCTTGGCCATCTGCGCCCACATGTAGCCCAGCGCCACAAGGCCGAAGAGATGCATGTAGTCGGTCGATGCGGCACCGGCGTTGTCGGGCTTGGCCATGCCGTTCTGCATCAGCCACATCGTCGCCGCCTGCAGATCGTTGAGACCCTTCTTCAGCGCCTTGGTGAACGGCGCCATCTTCTCATCAGCGCGGTTTTCCTCGCAGAATTCGCCGACCTCCTTGAAGAAAGCCTGCACGGCGCGGCCGCCATTCAAGCCGAGCTTGCGGCCGACGAGGTCGAGCGCCTGGATACCGTTGGCGCCCTCGTAGATCATCGCGATTCGAGCATCACGCACGAACTGGCTCATGCCGTGCTCTTCGATATAGCCGTGGCCGCCGAACACTTGCTGCGCCATCACAGCGTGGTCGAAGCCCTTGTCGGTAAGCACGCCCTTGACCACCGGCGTCATCAGGCCGGTGTAGTCGTCGGCAGCCCGGCGGTCGTTGTCGTCGTCTGAGCGGTGGGCAATGTCCGACTTGATCGCTGTCCACAGCGCCAGGGCGCGACCTGCCTCGTTGAAGGCCTTCATCGTCATCAGGCTGCGGCGGATGTCGGGATGAACGATGATCGGGTCGGCTTTCTTGTCCGGCGCCTTCGGCCCGGACAGCGAGCGGCCCTGCAGGCGATCCTTGGCGTAGGATACAGCGTTCTGATAGGCGACCTCCGACAGCGAAAGCCCTTGCAGGCCAACGCCAAGCCGGGCCTCGTTCATCATCGTGAACATGGCCTTCAGCCCGCCATTGGCCTGGCCGAGCAGCACACCTTGCGCCTCGTCATAGTTCATGACGCAGGTCGAATTACCGTGGATGCCCATCTTCTCTTCAATCGAGCCGCAGGAGACGGTGTTCTTCTCACCCGGATTGCCTGATGCATCGAGCTTGAATTTCGGCACGATGAACAGCGAGATGCCTTTCACACCTTCCGGTGCGCCCTCGATGCGGGCCAGCACCAGGTGAACGATGTTGGCGGACATGTCGTGCTCGCCGGCCGATATGAATATCTTCTGGCCTGAAATCCTGTAGGTACCGTCGCCGTTGGGAACCGCCTTGGTGCGCAGCAGACCGAGATCGGTACCGCAATGCGGTTCGGTCAGGTTCATGGTGCCAGTCCAGACGCCTTCGACCAACTTTGGCAGCCATGTCGCCTTCTGCTCGTCGGTGCCGTGGGTAATGATCGCCGCGATCGCGCCCTGCGTCAGGCCGGGATACATCATCAGCGACATGTTGGCCGAAATCATATATTCGGAAACAGCCGTATGCACCGCGTAAGGCAGGCCCTGGCCGCCAAATTCGACCGGTGCGGCCAACCCCATCCAACCGCCCTCGCGGTACTGGTCAAAGGCTTCCTTGAAGCCTTTCGGCGTCGTCACCGAACCGTCGTCATGGCGCACGCAGCCCTCCATGTCCCCGACGCGGTTGAGCGGCTGCATGACATTTTCGGCGAGTTTCGCGCCCTCGGAGAGGATAGCCTCGACTACATCCGGCGTCGCGTCGGAAAATCCGGAAAGATTGGAGTAGCGTTGGTACCCAAGCACCTCGTTCAGCACGAACAGCGTGTCCTGGACCGGCGCCCTGTAGATCGGCATGCGTTTCCTCCACCATGCGGCTTGGCCCCGAAAAATCAGGCCCCAAAAATCATGTCGGGGACAGCATGCGGAGCACTACTCGGCTCGGAATAGCAAAAGTTGACGTTTGCGTAAACGTCAATCTTTTGCTGCGACAAATTTTCCCGGCGTCTCGCCCCGTAAGCGTAGCGGGTGCTACGCCATTGAAGCCAGTGGCAACGATTGGAACGTATTCTTCCAACGCAACGGAAAGACAGCGGAAACAGCCGCGCAGCCAAGGCCGCGCGGCTCTCACTCGCCAGAAGGACGTTGACCGGAAGCCGGCGAAGCCGAACTATCTGGCGGCGCTGGCCTGGAGCGCGGAACGTTCGCTCAGCATCTGACGCACCGCCGCCATCGAGTTGCTCAACTCGTTGATGGCGTCGTCGATCAACGCCCGCTGCTTCTGCAAGCGGGCAAGCTGCTTCTCCGACTTGTCGAGCGCCAGCCGCAACTGCTTGGTGTTGGAACCGGTCGGGTCATAAAGATCCATCATCTGCTTGACGTCGCGCAGCGAAAACCCGACCTTGCGGCCGAGCAGGATCAGCTTCAGACGCGCCTTGTCGCGGCGCGTGTAAAGACGGGTCGAGCCGTCGCGCTGCGGATTGAGGAGGCCCTTGTCCTCGTAGAAACGCAGCGTGCGCAGCGTTACTCCGTATTTCTTGGCCATCTCGCCGATGCGGACAAAATCCTCGCCGGCTTGATCAGACATGTCATTGGTATTGGCCGCGGCTTCGCCGGGCGAAACAAGTTTCATGGTCACTGGCTTTCCCCGTCTGGTGGCGCCGCGGTCCCGGACCAAGCGTCGCCTGAGTGGAAGCGGGGGCGTGCTTCCAGTCGTGGTTTCAACAAACAAATCGCAAACGGCACGGTCTGTGCACCTTTACGTTTACGTCAATTCTATATCGATAGCCGCCTCACGACGCAAGGGTGTTGTGTGGGCGGAACCTTATGCCGCATCCGCCAGCGCAACAGCTCGGCGCTTTAGGGGTCCACCAACACAACGTCGCAACTTCTTAAGCTTGGTTAACGCGTTGTTTACCACGTTGGGCGAAATGTGCGCATGTCGGTGACCCGTGTTTATCCTGTAGCGAATTTTTCACGGTTTTTCGGAGCGCGGGTGAAACCCGGGAAGATCGCCTTCCACCGCAGCAAAGCCGCGGCCGCCTTCGTTACCGGCAGGACTTGGGAAACTGGTCATAAGCCAGAAATTAGACGGACCAGTAATTCTGAACGGGCGCATCGATGAACAGCAAGCGGTCCTATCTCGATACACTCAACGCCGGCAGGCAGCGCAGGCCGCACACCACGCTTGAACAGCTCAACCGTTCCCTGGAAACCCTGGAGCAGCGGCTGGAGCGGACGCGCGAGGACATGAGCGAGCGTCCCGATCCGCGCCGGCCGGGCGCGGAGCCGCGCTACGCTGCCGCCCGGCCCTATGATGATCCTCGCCCCGCGCAGCCGCCGAAAAGTCCGGCGCCGGCCGCTTTCGACCAGAATTACCAGGCAATCGCCCGTGACATCGACCGCGTGCGCGGCCAAGAAGACGGCGTCGCCGTGGTCGGCAAGATCGCCGGAGAATTGCGCGGCTTGCGCGAGGAACTGCGCCACCAGATGACCACCGGCCTGCAGCGCGAATTCGAGGCGCTGCGCAAGGACATCGAGCGGGCTTTCCAGGCAAGCGCTCAGCCGGGCGGCCAGTCTGGCGGCGGCAAAGGCAGCGCCGAGCTGGCTGTCGAGTTCGAGCGGCTTTCCGGCGCCATCCAGACTCTGGCCGAAAAGAGCGACGACAGAAGCGTCAACATGCTCCGGCTCGAGCTGGAGCAGGTCAAGGCCGCGCTCGACACGCTGGCGCGCGAGGAGAGCGTGCAGGCGGTCGGCCGCCGCTGGGACGATTTCGACCGCCGCTGGACCGCGTTCGAGGATCGTGTCGATGCCGATCAGCGCAAGCGGTCCGATGCACCCGGCCTTGCGATGCTGACCGACCGGCTCGAACAGATCAGCAATGCCGTCAACAATCTGCCGGAATCGCTGTCGCTGCGGTCGCTTGAAGAGAAGGTCCGCACGCTTGCCGGCGCCGTCGATCATTTCGCCAGGCAGCAGGACAACCGCGGCAGCGGCACATTCGGTATGATCGACGAGCGGCTGGACGAGATATCCCGCGCCATCGTCGCCTCGACGGTCGCCGCGCAGTCCAATTCATTCGATCCTGAACTTTTTGAACGCATCGAGAAGCGGATTGCCTCGCTTGCCCAACAGATCGAGGAAGTCACGCAGGTTCACCCCAGTGGCGAGGTCATCGACCGCCTCAATATGCTGTCGAGCCGGGTGGACGAGCTCGCCGGCAGGGCCAATCTGCCGGAACAGGCGATGGAGCGTCTCGACAGGCAGATCGCGCTCATCGCCGACAAGATCGACCGCGCGCCTGCCATGCCGGACGCCGATTACATCTTCCAGGGGCTGGAACAGCGTTTCGACGTGCTGTCCGGTATGATGGAGCGCCGCCAGGGAGACGCGATCGAACAGGGCAACATGCTGTTTCGCGATCTCGAACGCCGGCTGGACGAAGTCGCCGACAGGCTGGACCAGCGCATGCCGCAGATCGATGGGGCCAGCATCATGGACGCCATCGACGCCCGCTTCAGCGCGCTGGCCAAGCACATGGAGACGCGTGTTCCCGATTCCGCAGGCGAGGCGGCAATTCGTGGTTTGGAAAGCCGTCTCGAAGACATTTCAAGCCGGCTGGATTCATCAGCGGCACAAGTCGCTGGCATCGACCCGGCGCTGATCCGCAGCCTGGAAGCGCAGGTCGCGGGGCTGTCGGCGCATCTTTCGAAGCCCGGCACGGCACTGCCAGAATTCGAGGACATCAGCCCGCGTCTCAACGAAATCGAGAAGTCGCTGGCTGGAACCCGCGATTCCATTCTCAGCGCGGCGCGCGAGGCAGCCGAGAGCGCTGTCCGTTCGCTGGCCGGTTCCAGTGCCAATACAGCGGCCGTTTCTGGCCTCGCCCAGGATCTGAAGACGCTCGAAGCCCTGACGCGCCGTTCCGACGAGCGCAATTCGAGGACCTTCGAGGCTATCCACGACACGCTGCTCAAAATCGTTGACCGACTGGGTTCGCTGGAGACCGGCGAACCGACCGACGCGGTGAGCGAACTTCTCACCACGAAACCGGCCGAAGCGGACAGCTGGCGCGGCGCGCGATCGTCAAAGATGGCCGTTCGGGACGTGCCGTCCATGGACATCGACCAGCCATTGCCGCTGACCGGGGACATGACCGACCTCGACAGCCGTGCACCTGCCGTCATGCGCAATGAGCCAGGTTCGCGTAGCGAACCAGGCACCCGCACGCCAGCCGAAGCCGCTGCGGCCGCGGCCATGGCGGCGCTTGGTTCGGACATGACGATGGAGAAAAGCGAGCAGACCGGGGGCCGGAGGTCTATGCTCGGCGGACTGGCGCGCGCCTTCAAGGGCAAGAAGGAGGCGGATGTTGCACCGCTTGCCGGCTCGGCGCCTGATGTCGAGATACCGAATGCCGATCTCGACGAGCCACTGGATCCGAAGGTTGCCAACCGGCCGCTGGAGCCCGGATCCGGCCCACCCGACCTCAACGCCATCATGAAACGCGTGCGCGACGAACGCGGACCGCCGGTCAGGACCGGCAATGCCGATGCATCGAAATCCGACTTCATCGCCGCAGCCAGACGCGCGGCGCAAGCCGCCGCTGCCGAGGCCGAAGCTCTCAAGCGGCAGTCGACGACGCGCGGCCCAGTGAAGGCGCTCAGGATCGGCGACCTGCTCAAGGCGCGGCGCAAGCCGATCCTGATGGCGGCCGCCGCAATCATGCTGGCGCTCGCCGGCCTGCAACTGGGCAAGGCCTTTTTCTCCGACCCCGTCGAAGTGGCCGGCAACGACGCGGCGTCGACCGTCGCCGCACAGCCAGCGCAAGCCGCGTCGGTTGGTACCGCCAGCGAGCCAAGGACGGACCCGCAAACTGCAGCGCCGGACAGCGCGCCGGCCCGCGCCGTCCGGCAGGCAGAGCCGTCCGAATCGGCAACCGAGGACGACATGCCGGCACAGACCGCCCTCGCCGCGCCGTCGGGCGCCGAAACGCCGATGGACACCGGATCCGAGACCGAGCCTGTTCCTGCGCCCATGGCTTCAGCGGCGTCGCCCGATCCGGCAGACGCAGCAGCATCGACACCTGGGGGCCCGGCGCCTTCAAACACCGCGCCAATGGCCACAGCGCTGGTTGCCACGCCCGCGACCCAGGAGATGACCGGCACCGTCACGCCCGCGGATGCTTCGACGGCCGCGGCCACTGCCAAGATCGACATCCCAGCCGATGCCGGTCCGGCTGCATTGCGTGACGCAGCGGCCGGCGGCGACGCCAGGGCGCTGTTCGAAATCGGCTCGCGTTACGCCGAATCGCGCGGCGTCAAGCAAGACATGGCAGCGGCCGCCAAATGGTACGAGAGATCAGCCGAACTCGGCTTCGCACCGGCGGAATACCGCATCGGCAATTTCTATGAGAAGGGCATCGGCATCGCGCGCGACGTCAAGAAAGCGAAGACCTGGTACCAGCTCGCCGCCGAGCAGGGCAACGCCAGCGCCATGCACAATCTGGCCGTGCTGTTCGCCATGGCGGCGGACGGCGTGACCGACAATGATTCGGCCGCGCACTGGTTCCAGGCCGCCGCCGATCTCGGCGTCAAGGACAGCCAGTTCAATCTCGGGATCCTGGCGGCGAAGGGCGTCGGCATGAAGCAGAATCTCGAAGAATCCTACAAATGGTTCGCGCTCGTCGCCAAGACCGGCGACAAGGATGCGGCTGCAAAGCGTGACGAGATCGCCAAGGCGCTCAGGCCCGATCAACTCGAACGTGCACGCGGCGCCACCGAACTGTGGAAGGCAAAGCCGCTCGATCCTGCGGCCAATTCGGCCGACATTCCCGAATCGTGGCAGGACGGCACGCCGCAGACGACCGCCAGCGTCGACATGAAGAAGGCCGTTCAGAACATCCAACGTATCCTCAATAAGAACGGCTATGAGGCCGGCTATGCCGATGGCGTGATGGGCCAGAAAACCAAGGACGCCATCATGGATTTCCAGACCGACAACGACATGAAGGCGACCGGTACGGTCGACGAAAAGCTGGTCAAGGCGCTGCTTGCGCGCAAATAACGGCAGATGCGTCGTTTACACGATGCCCTTGCCACACATTTGCCTGTTAACTGATTGAGTTGTTTTTTGTTTCGGCTGTATGGCGGGGTTTGACTTCGCCGTCCTGCCAGCGCAAGAACAATTTAGCTTTTTGGCGCAAAAATGCCCGCAACGGTTGCATTCGCCGAGAGGCAAACTGATCGAGACTGACGGGTGGGCATCTATCTCCCGATCGCGGAAATTTCCGTCAACATCTTCGTGCTGCTGGCCATGGGTGCGGCAGTGGGTTTCCTGTCGGGCATGTTCGGAGTGGGCGGCGGCTTCCTAATCACGCCGCTGCTGATCTTCTACAACATACCACCGGCGATCGCGGTCGCCACCGGCGCCAACCAGGTTATCGCCTCCTCTTTCTCCGGCGCATTGTCGCACGTGAAGCGCGGCACGCTCGACTTCAAGCTCGGCGGTGTGCTTTTGGCAGGCGGCATCGTCGGCTCAACCGGGGGCATCTTTGTCTTTGGCTTCTTGCGCCGGCTCGGCCAGCTCGACCTGTTCATCTCGCTGCTCTATGTCGTGCTGCTTGGAACCGTCGGTGGGCTGATGCTGGTCGAGAGCGTCAATGCGTTACGCGCCACCCGCAGCGGCGCGGCACCAGTGCTGAAGAAATCCGGCCAGCACAACTGGATCCACCGCTTGCCGCTGAAGATGCGGTTCAGGGCCTCGAAACTCTTCGTCAGCATTATCCCGGTGCTCGGCCTAGGCGCCGGCATTGGCTTCCTGTCATCGATCATGGGCGTCGGCGGCGGCTTCATCATGGTGCCGGCGTTGATCTATCTTTTGAAAGTGCCGACCAATGTCGTCATCGGCACTTCGCTGTTCCAGATCATCTTCACCTCGGCCTACACCACTCTGGTCCATGCCACGACCAACCAGACGGTCGACGTCATGCTCGCCTTCCTGTTGATGGCGGGCGGCGTCGCCGGCGCACAATACGGCGCCAAGGCCGGTCAAAGGCTGCGTGGTGAGCAGCTCAGGGCGTTGCTGGCACTGCTGGTGCTGGCGGTCGCCATCCGCCTTGCCATCGATCTGTTCGTGACGCCGCCCAATGTCTATTCCCTGTCCGGCGTGGATCTGACCTGATGGCGGGCTTGAGGGCGTTCTTGGCCGTTGTCTCGCTGTCGCTGTTCGCCGCCGTGTCACCAGGAAAAGCGCAGACGCCAGCTACCGAAAACATTCAGATCGGCCTGTCCACCGACCATGTCTCGATCACCGCCGGCTTTTCCGGTGCCGACCTCACCATCTTCGGCTCATTGGAAAATGCCGATCCACGTGTGGCACGCCAGGGTCGCTACGACATCATCGTGGTGCTGGAAGGGCCGGCGCGGCCGGTGGTCGTGCGCCGCAAGGACCGGGTGCTCGGCATCTGGATCAATCTGGAGTCCGAGACCTTCGAGAATGTGCCGGTGTCATATTCGGTGGCGACGACGCGCCCGCTGCAGGACGTCACCGATCCCAACAGCTACAAGCAACTGTCGCTCGGCGCCGCCAACCTCTACATGCAGCCGGCCGACGATGGCGACAGCCCGGCGACAATCCAGGAATTCACCGCAGCGCTGCGCGAGCGCAAAACGGCGACCGGGCTTTATAGCGAGAATGTCGGCGGCGTGCAGTTCCTGTCGCAGAACCTGTTCCGCGCCACTGTGAGACTCGCCCCCAATGTTCCGGTCGGCACCCACAAGGCACGCGCGTTCCTGTTCAAGAGCGGCCTGTTCATTAAGGAAAGCTCCGCCCAGCTCGAAATCCGCAAATCCGGTTTCGAACAGTCGATCTTCCGCATCGCCCATGATTATTCTTTCCTTTACGGCATATTCGCCGTGTCGCTGGCCATGCTGACGGGCTGGCTCGGAAGGCTTGTCTTCCGGAAAGATTAGATCCTTTCCAAAAGTTGGTTCCCCTTTTTGCGTTCGTGGGTTAGACCGCGCCCGGCCCGGCCGGAGTCGAGCTGCTGCTCCCGATTCAAAAATACAGGAATTCGCGATGCGACCAGCATTCGGCGGTATCGACTTCGGCACCTCGAATTCCACCGTGGGCGTGATCAGGAACGGGCAGCCGCGGCTCGTGGCGCTGGAAGACGGCCAAGTCACGCTGCCCAGCGCCGTGTTCTTCAACTTCGAGGACAACCGCACCTATTTCGGCCGCCGCGCGATTGCAGACTACACCGACAGCATCGAAGGCCGGCTGATGCGCTCGCTGAAGAGCGTGCTCGGCAGTTCGCTTGTCCATGAAAAGACGCGGATCAGGGCCCGGTCGATCGCCTTTACCGAGATCATCGGTCTGTTCGTCGGCCATCTCAGAAAAAAGCTGGAAGAGAATGCCGGCGACGTGGTCGAGAGCGTGGTGCTCGGCCGGCCGGTGCAGTTCGTCGACGACGATGCCGAGGCCGATGCCAAGGCCGAAGGTGAACTCGAAAACGCAGCCCGCGCCCAGGGCTTCAAGCATATCGCCTTCCAGTTCGAGCCGATCGCGGCGGCGCTCGACTACGAGCAGAAGGTCACGCGAGAAGAACTGGCGCTGATCGTCGACATGGGCGGCGGCACGTCCGATTTCTCGATCGTGCGGGTCTCGCCGCAGCGCGCCCGCTCTCTCGATCGCAAAGACGACATTCTGGCGAGCCGAGGCATCCACATCGGCGGCACCGACTTCGACCGGCTGTTGAGCATCGCCCATGTGATGCCGCAACTCGGCTATCTCTCGCCGACCAAGGACGGCAAACGAAACTTGCCGGCTAGCTACTTCATCGATCTGGCGACTTGGCAGCGCATCAATCTCGTCTACACCGCCCGGGCGATGACTCATCTGCGCCAGATCCGCTACGAAGCGGAACGCGCCGACCTGGTCGACCGTTTCATCCATATCGTCGAGCATCGTTTCGGGCACGCGCTGGCCGCTTTGGTTGAAAAGGCCAAGATCGAGCTGACGGAGCAATTGTCGGCACAGGTCGCGGTTGCGTTGCCCGGAGCGAAGTTCGCGGCAGAAATTTCACGCACCGGGCTTGAGGGCACGATCGCCAGGGCCATCGAACGGGTTGCCGCAACGGTTGACGAGACTATCCGCGACGCGCAGGTGAAACCGTCCGACATCACCGCGGTATTCCTGACCGGCGGATCGACCGCCATCCCTCTGGCGAGGCAACAGATACTCGCCTTGGTGCCGCAGGCGTCCGCGATCGAAGGCGACATGTTCGGATCGGTCGGGCTTGGGCTGGCGCTCGATGCGCAGCGGAAATTCGGCTGATCCAGCTTATACCCGGACGGTCTCGCCGGCCTTCTCACCCAGATGTGCCTTGAGGGCCATCTGGGCTAGGCTTGCCTGCCGGTCACGATGCGTGATCATGGCGAAATCGCGCTTCGGCAGCTCGATCGGCACGGACCGCAAGCTGCGCTCGGCTACCGCGCGCGCGACGACAAGCTCCGAAATGATGGTGGCGCCGGCGCCGGCCTCGACCGCCTGACGGACCGCCTCGTTGCTTGGCAGCACCAGGAATATCCTGAGGTCCGCGAACGAGATTCCCTCACGGCGGGCAAGATCTTCCAGCACCTCGCGCGTGCCCGACCCGCCTTCCCTGATGATCCAACGGAGCTCCCTGATGTCGGGATGCCCGCGCGAGACTTCAGCAATCTCTGGATGCGAATGCGCCACGACCAGCATCAGGCGATCCACATCGACCTTGGCACGCCGCAATATGTCGGATTCGGTTCGCCCCTCGACCAGGCCAAAATCCGCGGTGCCGTCCAGGACATTAGTCTCGACCTGCCTGGTGTTGCCGATGGTCACGCTCAGCCTGACCGCGGGGTAGGCTTCGTGGAAGGAGGCCAGCCGGCGCGGCAGCCAGTAGCTGGCGATGGTCTGGCTGGCGGCGATCGAAAGACTGCCTGATATCGTCTGCGAGACGTGCTCCAGCACGTTGTGGGCGGCAGCCGCCCGTTCGAGCACGGCCTTGGCCTCGGGCAGGAACCGGCGGCCGGTCTGCGCCAGCTCAATGTTGCGGCCGACCCGGTTGAACAACTGGACGCCGTGCTGCTGTTCGAGCGAGCGGATGGCGGCCGACGCCGCCGACTGGGAAATGCCCAGCAGCTCTGCCGCCTTGGTGACGTGTCCCCGTTCGGCGACAGCAACGAAGATCCGCAACTGGTCTAGAGTCATGAGCGGATTAAGAAAGAAATTCGATTGGAATTACAAGAGCAACTTGTTAGACGGATCGATTATTTTGTTCTAAGTTTTTGCGCAGAATTGGAAAAATATCGCGGCTAGTCCGCAAAGGGCAGAAAGTGATCGGGCGGTTCAAATCCCTGTTAGCCCACTGGACGCGCGGCTTGCGGCGGCGGCTCTCCAGCGACGGCTATCATCCGGAAGAGCATTATATGCGCGGCCCTGGACCAAAAACGCGAGCCAAACACTCGGACCGCAAAAGTAGATCATGAAGAACGGAGCGCCGCGCGGCGCCAATTCCGCACCGTCCCAACGGTCGCTTGCCGACACGCGCGCGCCGAACGAGGGGGACGGCGTCGACACCTCGCCCGACGTCTCCGACAGCATCGCCAAGACAACCTGCTACATGTGCGCCTGCCGCTGCGGCATCGACGTCCACATCAAAAACGGCAAGGTCCGCTACATCAACGGCAACAAGGACCATCCGGTCAATCGCGGCGTGCTGTGCGGCAAGGGTAGCGCCGGCATCATGCAGCACTACAGTCCGGCCCGATTAAAAAAACCATTGCTGCGGACAGGTCCGCGTGGCTCGGGAGAATTCTGTGAGATCGAGTGGGAGGAGGCTTTCTCGATCGCGACGGAACGGCTTTCGAAAATCCGCCGCACCGATCCGAAGAAACTCGCCTTCTTCACTGGGCGCGATCAGTCGCAATCGCTGACCGGCTGGTGGGCGAGCCAGTTCGGCACGCCGAATTTCGCCGCCCATGGCGGATTCTGCTCGGTCAACATGGCGGCCGGCGGCCTCTACACGATCGGCGGCTCGTTCTGGGAGTTTGGTGAGCCTGACTGGGACAACACCAAATACTTCATGCTGTTCGGCGTTGCAGAAGACCATGATTCCAATCCGATCAAGATCGGCCTCGGCAAGCTCAAGGCGCGCGGCGCCAAGGTGGTCTCGATCAATCCGTGTCGCACCGGCTACAATGCCATCGCCGACGACTGGGTCGGCATCCGGCCCGGCACCGATGGCCTGTTCGTTTTCGCCCTCATCCACGAATTGCTGAAGGCCGGCCGCGTCGATCTCGACTATTTGCTGCGCTACACCAATGCCCATGTCCTTGTTGTTCAGCAGCCGGGCGCGGCCGACGATGGGCTGTTCGCGCGCGACAGTGACGACAATCCGCTGGCCTGGGACAGGGTGGCGAAAGTGCCCGTCAGCGCCACCGATCCCGAGGCAAAGCCGGCGCTGACCGGCAACTTCCAGATCGACGGCCGCCGCTGCGTGCCGATCTTCCAGCTCATCGCCGACCGCTATCTGCACGAGAGCTATTCTCCCGATGCCGTTGCCGAACGCTGTGGCGTTTCAGCCGACACGATCCGACGCATGGCCGCCGAACTGGCGCATATCGCCTTCGAACAGGCGATCGAACTGCCTATAGCATGGACCGACTGGGCCGGCCGCCGGCACGAGACGATCAAGGGCCGGCCGGTGTCAATGCATGCCATGCGCGGCATCTCGGCCCATTCGAACGGATTTCACACCTGCCGCGCCATCCACCTGCTCCAGGTGCTACTCGGCACGGTAGACGTGCCGGGCGGGTTTCGCTTCAAGCCGCCCTATCCCAGGTCGGCGCCGCCGGGGCTAAAGCCGGCGGGCAAGGACGTCAGAGCGATGACGCCGCTCGAAGGCATGCCGCTTGGCTTCGTCTGCGGACCGGACGATCTGCTGGTCGATGACGCCGGCACGCCGATCCGTATCGACAAGGCCTATTCCTGGGACGCGCCGCTTGCCGCCCACGGGCTCATGCACACGGTCATCCGCAACGCCTGGGCCGGCGATCCCTACCCTATCGACACGCTGATGATGTATATGTCGAACATGGCCTGGAACTCGTCGATGAACACCGTCGAGACGATGGCGATGCTGACCGACAGCGACGAGGCCGGAAACTACAAGATCCCCTTCATCATCTATTCCGACGCCTATTATTCCGAGACCGTGCCGTTTGCCGATCTCGTGCTTCCCGACACCACCTATCTCGAAAGGCATGACTGCATCAGCCTGCTCGACCGGCCGATCAGCCATGCCGACGGCCCGGGCGATGCCATCCGCCATCCCGTGGTCGAGCCGGATCGAGACGTCAGGCCGTTCCAGTCGGTGCTGATCGAGCTCGGCGCGCGGCTCGGCCTGCCCGGTTTCGTCGACGACGACGGCTCGGCCAAATACCGCGACTACGCCGATTACATCGTCAATCATCAGCGCACGCCGGGCATCGGCCCGCTCGCCGGCTGGCGCGGCAAGGACGGCGCCTCGATCGGCAGGGGCGAGCCCAATCCTGACCAATTGCAGCGCTACATCGACAATGGCGGCTTCTGGCATCATGATTTTGCGGACGATCAACGTTATTACAAGATGGCCAACCGCTCCTATCTCGACTTCGCCGAGAACATGGGCTTCATCCCGAAAGCCGAGCCGATCGTCTTCCAGCTCTATTCGGAACCGATCCAGCGGTTTCGCCTTGCCGCGCGCGGCCATGGGCGGGTGCTGCCGCCGGAGGCGGAGCGCAGCCGCATCGAGACTTATATGGACCCGCTGCCGTTCTGGTACGCGCCGTTCGAGGAAGCGGCTGTCGACCTGGAGAACTATCCGCTGCATGCGCTGACGCAGCGGCCAATGCACATGTATCATTCCTGGGGGTCGCAGAACGCCTGGCTCAGACAGATCACCAGCCAAAACAGGCTGTTCGTGCACGACCGAACCGCCGCTGACCTCGGTCTTGTCGACGACGACTGGGTGTGGATCGAGAGTATCAACGGCAAGGTCAAAGGCCAGATCAAGCTGGTCGACGGCGTCAACGCGGATACGGTGTGGACCTGGAACGCCATCGGCAAACGGCGCGGCAGTTGGGGGCTCAAGGACGACGCCGCCGAGAGCAACCGCGGCTTCCTGCTCAACCATATCATCGGCGACCAGACCTCTGCCGATGCGAACGGCAAGCGCTATTCGAACTCCGATCCGGTCACCGGCCAGGCAGCATGGTTCGACCTGCGCGTCCGCATCGTCAAATGCGCGGCCGAGGAAGCCGGCTTCACCGAGCCGCAGTTCGAGCGCTTCCGACAGCCACCGCATTTCGAACCCTCGCCCGACAAGCTCAGTTTCGGCGCAGAGTTCCGTCGGGAAAGAGAAGCTGCCAGATCATGACCTGCCTTCCCGCCCATACAGACAGAAAGCTCGGCCTCGTCATCGACCTCGACACCTGTGTCGGCTGCCAAGCATGCGTCACCGCCTGCAAGGAATGGAATACCGGCGGCCACATGGCGCCGCTGACCGACATCGATCCTTATGGCGGCGATGCCGACGGGGTCTGGTTCAATCGCGTGCACAGCTATGAACACATGACGGAGATGGGTGGGCGCACGGTCAATTTCCCACGCTCCTGCCTGCATTGCGAGACACCGGCCTGTGTCACCGTCTGCCCGACCGGAGCCTCCTACAAACGGGCCTCGGACGGCATCGTGTTGGTCGACGAGGACAAGTGCATCGGCTGTAAATTATGCAGCTGGGCCTGCCCCTACGGCGCGCGCGAATTCGACACCGATGTCGGCGTGATGAAGAAATGCACGCTGTGCGTCGACCGTATCTACAACGACAATCTAGCCGAAGAGGACCGCGTGCCGGCCTGCGTAGCCGCCTGTCCAACCAGCGCGCGGCACTTCGGCGATCTCGGCGACCCGGCGTCGGCGATCTCGCAACTGGTGACTGAGCGCGGCGGCGTCGACCTGATGCCCGAACTCGGCTATCATCCGACCAACAAATATTTGCCGCCGCGCGCCCATACCACACGCGCCGCATCGGTGCCGGCACCGGCGCTCGAAGCGGTGCGGGCTGAAGGTGGTTTCCTCGGCTGGGTCGACCGCATGCTTTCGAACTGACCAGCAACCAGCCTCATGCATCCAGCCTTCTCCGTCGTCTTTTTCACCACTGCCACCGGCGCCGGTTATGGCCTGCTCGCGCTGCTTGGCGTGCTGGCCGGACTGGGGTTCGTCCCGCCCAATTTCTGGCTCGGCTTGGTCGGCATGGGGCTGGCGCTCGGCCTGATCTCGGCCGGCCTGCTGTCGTCGGCCGGCCACCTCGGCCGACCCGAACGCGCTTGGCGCGCGTTTTCGCAATGGCGCAGCTCATGGCTGTCGCGCGAAGGCGTTGCGTCGGTTGCGACCTTCGTACCGGCGGGGTTGTTCGCCATCGGCTGGGTGTTTCTCGGCCGCACGAACAGCTGGGTGGCTGTCGCCGGGCTGCTGGCTGCCATCGGCGCGATCGTCACCGTCTGCACCACCGGGATGATCTACGCATCGCTGAAGCCGATCGCCCAATGGCACAGCCGCTTCACTCTGCCCGGTTATCTGATCTTTTCGGCGATGACCGGCAGCGTGCTTCTCAACGCGCTGCTGCAGGGTTTCGCCATCGGCTCGACCACCCTCCTTGCAGGTTGCATGCTGCTGACCTTGCTCGGCTGGGGCTGGAAGCTGGCAACCTGGCGATACAATGACAGGCTGGAAATTCCGACCAATGCCAATACCGCGACCGGACTTGCCGGCGGTACGGTGCGGTCAATGGAATGGCCGCACACCGAGGAAAACTACCTGCTCAAGGAGATGGGCTTTCGCATTGCGCGCAAGCACAAGACGCGATTGCGCCAGATCACGCAAGCGCTGGCCTTCGCCCTGCCCGCCTTGTTGCTGATTGCCGCTGTCGCCCTCCCGTGGCCGTATGCGGCGGTGCTGTCGGCACTCGCCGCAATCGCCCAATTCGCCGGCATGCTGGTCGAACGCTGGCTGTTCTTCGCCGAGGCGAAGCACACTGTCGCCCTTTATTACGGTCGGTAGAGCTGCTCAGCCAGGCCTTAGCATCGCGTGGGAAATGGCGAAAATGCGCTCCGCGCCGAGCATGTAGGCCATCAGCGTTTCGTGACGGAATAGCCCGGCATAGGCGCGGTCGAGCACATTGAGCGAGCCGGTATAGGCGCCGAAGGCCGGCATGATCATGCGGCCACCGTCGCCGGCAAAGCAGCGCCGCCGCACCGAGCGGCCTTGCTGCACGATGCGGGCGCAAGGGTGCAGATGGCCGGCGACCTCGCCCTCCACCCTCACTGCCGAAGGCTCATGCCGGAATACGAGTGAGCCGATAGCCAGCTCGCGCACCGTCTCGCCGGGCAGGTCGGCCGGCGCGTCCGGGTCGTGATTGCCGGCGACCCAGAACCAGTCGCGGCCGGCCATCAGCCCCTCCAACCGTTCGCGGAAGCTCGAATGCATGCGCGCCGCGCCGCCGCCATCATGAAAGCTATCGCCCAGGCTGATGACGATTGCCGGCTGATAATCGGCAATCACCGCCTGCAGCCGCAGCAACGTCGCACCGGTATCATAAGGCGGGATCAACGTACCGCGTCGTGCCAGCGACGATCCCTTTTCCAGATGCAGATCCGACACCGCCAGCAATTTCAGCTCGGGGAAGTAGAGCACGCCGCGCCGATCGCAGATCGCGCGCTCGCCGGCGATGCCGATAAAATCGGCATCCGCCAGGGGTGCAGGCATGGCCAGCGCGCGCGTCATTTCGTCCCCATGGCCTCCTCGACCAGCGTTGCCGCATCCATCAGCAGCGTATCATCGGCCTCGCCATGCACCGGCATCTTGCCGATCTCGAGCATGATCGGCACGGCAAGCGGCGAGATCTGTTCGAGGTTCTTATGCACGATTCGTCCCTGGATGCGCGAGAGCATCTCGGCAAGTCTGCTGACATCCAGCAGACCCGTGGCCGCATCGGCACGCGTCGCCTGCAACAGGATATGGTCGGGCTCATGGCTGCGCAGAACGTCGTAAATGAGGTCGGTCGACACGGTGACCTGACGGCCGCTCTTCTCCTGGCCCGGATGGCGTTTTTCGATCAGCCCCGAGATCAGCGCGCAGTTGCGGAAGGTGCGCTTCAAGAGCCAGCTGCCGGCCAGCCAGGCTTCGAGGTCGTCGCCCAGCATGTCCTGGTCGAAAAGTTCGCTGAGCGAAGGTTTCTTCGCCCGGAACATCCCGCCCATATCGGCAAGCGACCAAATGGCAAGTGCATAGTCGGTGGCGACGAAGCCGAGCGGCCTGGCTCCCGTCCTGTCGAGACGGCGGGTGAGCAGCATGCCGAGCGTCTGGTGCGCCAGCCTGCCCTCGAACGGATAGGCCATCAGATAGTAGCGGTTGCCGCGCGGAAAGGTCTCGATCAGCAGGTCATCGCGTTTCGGCAGTACCGATTTGTCGGCCTGGAAGCGTAGCCAGTCGGCCACCTGTTCCGGCAGCTTCTTCCAGCGCTGCGGGTCGTCCAGCATGATGCGGACCTGCTCGGCGAGGTAGGTCGAAAGCGGGAATTTGCCGCCGCCATAGTATGGCACCTTGGCGTCGCTGCCAGGTGCATTCGATACGAAGCACTCATTCTCGCGGATGCCTTCGAAGCGCAGTACTTTGCCGGCAAACATGAATGTGTCGCCATGCGTCAGCGTTTCCAGGAACGCCTCCTCGATCTTGCCGAGGACGCGACCGCCGCGCGAGGCAGAGCCCTTGCTGCCAGCCTTGGTATAACGCACGTTGAGCGCCGGCACCTCGATGATGGTGCCGACATTCAGCCGATACTGCTGAGCAACCCGAGGATTGGACACGCGCCACAGCCCGTCCTTGTTCCGGCGGATACGGGCGTAGCGCTCATAGTTCTTCAGCGCATAGCCGCCGGTGGCGACGAAATCGACGACGCGGTCGAATGTCGGCCGATCGAGTTCGGCATAGGGCGCGGCTGTTCTTACTTCCTCAAAAAGCACGTCGGCATGGAATGGCGCGCCGCAGGCGCAACCAAGCACATGCTGCGCCAGCACGTCGAGCCCGCCGTTGACCAGCGGCGGCGTGTCCTGGGCGCCGAGATAATTGGCGTCGAGCGCCGCCCGGCATTCCAGCACCTCAAAGCGGTTGGCCGGAATCAGGATCGCCTTGGACGGCTCATCCATGCGGTGATTGGCGCGGCCGATGCGCTGCGCCAGCCGGCTCGCACCCTTCGGTGCGCCGACATGCACAACCAGGTCGACATCTCCCCAGTCGATGCCGAGGTCGAGCGTCGAAGTGGCGACGATGGCGCGCAACGCATTCTCGCCCATGGCTTTTTCGACGCGCCGGCGCTGGGCGACATCGAGCGAGCCGTGATGCAGGGCGATCGGTAATGTGTCTTCATTGACCCGCCACAACTCCTGGAACAGCAGCTCGGCCTGGCTGCGTGTGTTGACGAACAGCAGGGTCGTCTTGTGTCGCTTGATCTCGCTATAGATCTCCGGCGTCGCGTAGCGGGCCGAATGTCCAGCCCAAGGAACACGCTCTTCCGAGTCAAGAATGGAGATCTCGGGCTTGGCGCCGCCCGTCACGACGATCAATTCGGCCATGCCGCCGGGTGGGTTCTGGCTGACCAGCCAGCGCCGCAATTCGTCGGGCTCGGCGACCGTCGCGGACAGGCCAATCGTCTGCAAGCCCGGAACAAAGGATCCCAGCCGGGCCAGACCGAGCGACAGGAGATGCCCGCGTTTCGACGTCACCAGCGAATGCAGTTCGTCGAGCACGACGTAATGCAGGTCCTCGAAGAAGCGCCTGGCGTCAGGCGCCGCGATCAGCAACGCCAGTTGCTCGGGCGTGGTCAAGAGAATGTCGGGTGGCGCCAGCTTCTGCCGCTGGCGCTTATGCGCGGGCGTGTCGCCGGTGCGTGTCTCGATCGTGATAGGCAGACCTATTTCTTCGACCGGCTTGCCGAGATTGCGCTCGATGTCGACGGCAAGCGCCTTCAGGGGCGAGATGTAGAGCGTGTGGATGCCGCGACGCGCCTGCCCCGGTTTCTTCCTTGGCCGGCCTGCCAACTCGGTCAGCGACGGCAGGAACCCTGCCAGCGTCTTGCCGGCGCCGGTCGGTGCGATCAGCAGCACCGACTGCCCGGCTTGGGCAGTCGCCAGCAATTCGATCTGATGGGTACGCGGCGACCAGCCTTTTTGCGCGAACCATCTGAGGAATGGCTCGGCCAAGTGCACGGCGGCATTCTGTTCGGCAAGGCGCGGCTGCTCTGTCACGCGCCAGAGGTAGCGCGGCGGCGTGCAATCGCCAAGAAGAATCGGAACAAAAGGTGATCGAACGCATTCCTCTGGCCTGAGAAGAGCCGCTCTCGCGCTACGGTCGCCGAAATCCTGTCGGCTCGCCATAGAGGTAGCCGATGCGGGCGACGGCTTCTCTAAACCCTTCACGCGAGACCAGCATGGTGTGGCCGTTGGCGTGGATCATCGTTTCTGGGTCGGTCATAACAGCGACATGGCCTTTCCAGAATGCCAAATCGCCGCGCTGCAATCCGGCAAAATCCGGGCCCGGGTCGAGCGGTTCACCGATGGTCGCCGCCTGCATGTCGGTGTCGCGCAGCACTTGCCTGCCGGCCATGTGCATTGCGAGTTGCACGAGACCGGAACAGTCGATGCCGAAGCCGGAAGCTCCGCCCCACAGATAGGGCGTGCCGAGAAACGCCTCGGCAACCGTGACGTAGTCGGGGGCAACCTCGGCGACAGGCCTGAGATGGCCAGATATGACGGCCTCGCCGGATGGCAGCAGAGCATAGCGCGTGCCGCGTGTTTCAGCCGCGCCCGTCACCGTTACCGCCGATCCCATCGAGAGTTGTCCGCTGGCCGGGAACCGCAAATCCGGTCCCGGATAGAGGAAAGTGCGCGGCACCGAGACAACATGGGCGGGCGCATGGTCCCGACTGCCCAGCACGGTGTCGGCCACATAGCCGACATAGCCGTCGCGCTCGGCCTGTATCCAGGCCCAGCCCTCAACGTCTTCGAAGACGAGGACGTCGTCGCCGAACAGAAGCTGGGTATCGACGCCGGCATCCGGGCGCGGAGCCTTGCGGACATCGGCCACGGAGGCTGATATGCGCGCCGGCCGCCCGGCGACGAAGCGATCGGCAGCAACCTCGCCTTTCAGCCTGGCATCGGCGAGATCGGAACGGAAGGCGTGAAGGCGGGCGTCCCTGGCGGTCAAAATCGGCAACTCATTCAGAAAGGGCGGTTCGGTCAGATGGGAAGTTCCTGGGCTCTGGCGATGATAACATCGCCGAAGCGCTCGACAAAGAGAGCACCTTCGACGGTGCGCTTGACCAGAACGTTGCGCTTGTCGAGCTCGTCGCGATGGCGGGATACCAGCTTCAGCGCTCCCATAGTATCGAGCGCGCGGGTGATCACCGGCTTGGTGACATTGAGCCGGGCAGCGAGCCCGCGCACCGTGTGGGGCGGCGGGTCGAGATAGATGGTGAACAGGATCGCCGTCTGGCGCATGGTGAGATCGGGCGTGTCGTCGCGCACCTGGGACAGCATCACTTGCTGCCACAGTCGCAAGGCTTGGCTCGGGCGCATGGAAATCGACATCCAGCCAGCATGCCGGCAAATTGTTTCGGTTCCGTTTCAGTTTCAAGAATTTCTGGTTGGGCAGCAGCCATCAGGCGAAGCGCTTCGATTCGAGATGACCCTTTCCAGCGCCCGGATGCCTTGCGCCTCGCCGCCGGCGAGACCGTACGGACGATCGGACGGGTTCCAGGCGAAGATGTCGAAATGCGCCCAGGCCACGGTCTTCTCGACGAAGCGCCTCAGGAACAGCGCCGCCGTGATCGAACCGGCGAAACCGTCTGACGTAATGTTGTTGATGTCGGCGATCTTCGAGGACAGCTTTGCGTCATAAGGCTTCCACAGCGGCATGCGCCATAGCGGATCCTCAACCGCAGCGGAAGCCGCCGCCAGATCGGACGCCAGTGCTTCATCGCCGGTGTAGAAGGGCGGCAGGTCGGGGCCGAGCGCGACACGCGCGGCCCCCGTCAGGGTTGCCATGTCGATCAGCAGCTGCGGCTCGTCATCGTCGGCCAGCGACAGGGCATCCGCCAGCACCAGCCGCCCCTCCGCATCGGTGTTGCCGATCTCGACGGTGATGCCCTTGCGGCTCACCAACACGTCGCCGGGCCGGAAGGCGTTGCCGGCAATCGAATTCTCGACCGCCGGGATCAATACACGCAGCCGGACGTTCAGCCCGGCGGCCATGATCATCGCGGCAAGGCCCAAGACATTGGCGGCGCCACCCATGTCCTTCTTCATCAAGAGCATGCCCGAGGACGGCTTGATGTCGAGACCACCGGTGTCGAAGCAGACGCCCTTGCCGACCAGCGTCACCTTCGGAGCGTTCTTCGGCCCCCAAATCATGTCGATCAGACGCGGCGCGGCGACCGATGCGCGGCCGACCGCATGGATCATAGGGAAATTCTTCGTGAGCAGATCGTGTCCCTTGGTCACCGACATTTCGGCCTTGTGCTTTTCAGCCAAGGTCCGGACCGCCTTCTCCAGCTCGTCCGGTCCCATGTCGCTGGTCGGGGTATTGACCAGATCGCGCGTCAGGAAGACGCCATCGGCGATCCGGCGAACACGCGCCGCTTCAGCGCCGGACGGCAGCGAAAAACGCAGGGCCTTGCCGGGTTTCTTGCCGTAGCGGGTAAAGACATAACCACCGAGCGCCAGCGCGATGGCCGCAAGTTCCGGCTCGGCAAGTGCCGAGGCGAAATGCCAGTCGCCCTCCGGCAAGGCTCTCGCCAGCGCGCCGACGGCAAGCGCGCCATCGCCATCGCCCGTGCCAAACAGTGCTCCGGCAAGCGCGCCGTTTTCGCTGGGTATCACGAGCGTCCTGCCGGCCTCGCCGGAAAAGCCGTTGGCCCTGGCCCAGGCAAGGGTCGACGACGCAAGACCTGCGGCCTCCAGCCCATCCTTCGCCACCAGATGGACCGGCAGCGTGGTCTTCAATTCCTTCTCGACGAGTTCGACAGGCATTCAATGGTCTCCGGCTTTTGACTCGGCGTTTCTTAACTGTCCATTAGGGTTAACAGAATATTTCTGCGGGAGGGAAGATGGCCACGCAATGGCCACGTCTATGAATGGAGGCCTGATGCGATGCCGACCAACTGCATAATGAACGCCACGGGAAAGCGGCTGATCACCACGGCATTGATTATGGCGCTTGCAGCGAGCGTCGCCGGCTGCGGAACCAGCAAGCTCACGACCGGCTCGATCAGCCGCACCAGCAGCAGACCACTGGAAACCATGTCGGCCGGCGAGTTGCACAAAGCGACGATCACGCTCGGCCAGTCCTATGCCAAGAACCCCAACGACAAACGGATTGCGACGAACTACGCGGCGGCGCTGCAAATGGATGGCGACGCCGATCAGTCGCTCGCCGTGATGCGCAAGCTGGCGATCGCCCTGCCGAAGGACCGCGACGTGCTCGCCGCCTATGGCAAGGCGCTCGCCGCCAACGGACAGTTCGAGCCGGCACTCGACGCAGTGCGGCGCGCACAGACGCCGGAATATCCCGACTGGAAGCTGGTGTCGGCGGAAGCCGCGATTCTCGACCAGCTCGGCCAGAGAGACGAAGCGCGCCAGCATTATCGCAAGGCGCTGGACCTCAAGCCGAACGAACCTTCGATCCTTTCGAATCTCGGCATGTCCTACGTGTTGGAAGGCGATCTGCGCACGGCCGAAACCTATATGCGTTCGGCCGCACAGCAGCCGAATGCCGACAGCCGCGTACGCCAGAACCTGGCGCTGGTCGTCGGCCTGCAGGGCCGTTTCGACGAGGCCGAGAAGATCGCTTCGCAGGAGCTCTCGGCCGAGCAGGCGCAGGCGAATGTGGCTTACCTTCGCCAGATGCTTGCCCAGCAGAACGCCTGGAGCCAGCTCAAGGACCAGGACAAGGCAAAGCCTGCCACCAATTGAAGCGGCCTCAGTCCGCCGTTACTCATGCCGGAATACCAAAGCCGCGTTGCATCAGCACCGCGGCTTTGGCATGTATTGTCGCCTGGCGAGACTATTGGCCGCTGGATGTCGACGGATCACCGAAGATGCCGCGCTGGCTCACCTGGATGCCTGCGGGGCCTAGAATGATGGCGAACAGCACCGGCAAGAAGAACAGGATCATCGGCACGGTGAGCTTCGGCGGCAAGGCCGCGGCCTTCTTCTCGGCAGCGTTCATGCGCATGTCGCGGCTTTCGCTGGCAAGCACGCGCAGCGCATGCGCCACTGGCGTACCGTAGCGCTCGGCCTGGACCAGCGCCTGCGCCACCGACCTGACCGACTCCAGGCCGGTACGGCTTGCAAGGTTTTCGTAGGCCTGCTTGCGTTCCTGCAAGTAGGAAAGCTCGGCATTCGTCAGGATGAACTCTTCGGCAAGTGCCACCGATTGCGCGCCGATCTCGTCGGCGACCTTGCGAAACGCCGCCTCCACAGACATGCCTGATTCAACGCAGATCAGCATCAGATCGAGTGCGTCCGGCCACGCCATCTGGATCGACTGCTTGCGCTTGGTGGCGCGGTTGTTGACATAGAGCACCGGCGCATAAAAACCCGCATAGGCGACGACGACGCATACGAACAATTTGACGAGAACCGGCTGCTCCGGCAAACCCCCGACCACGAACACGTACATTGCGGCCAGCGCGAAGCCGACAAAGGGCAGAACCAGGCGGAAGAAAAGGAAGCGCGTCAGCGGATTCTGCCCGCGAAAGCCCGCCACCTTGAGTTTCTGCAAAGTGCCCTCATCGGCGAGAGCTCGCCTCAGGTCGAGCCGGTCGACAATATTGCGCATGCCGATCGACTGTTCCTCGCGCAGACCCTTGCGGCGGCGATCGGCTTCGACGGCAAGCCGCGCACGCTGCTTGGCGCGCAATTCCTCGCGCTCCAGCGCCACGGATTTCATGCGCGCCTTGAGCTGGTTCCCGCCAAACGCGGGCAGCAGCGTGAAGACGGTCGCAAACACCGCGATGCCGACCAGCAAGGCAATCAGGAATGTCGGGTCGGTAAGGGTTTTGATGACGCTCTCAGTCATGCGCTTGATGTCCTAAACTTCGAAGTTCATCATCTTGCGCATCACCAGGATGCCAATCGACATCCAGACCGCCGAGCAACCGAGGATCAGATTGCCGACGCTGGTGGTAAACAGAGGCATGATGTAGTTCGGGCTCGTCAGGTAGACGAGAAAGGCGACGATGAAAGGCAACGCGCCGATGATTACCGCGGACGCCTTCGCTTCCATGGACAGCGCCTGAACCTTGGCCTTCATTTTCTTGCGATCACGAAGCACGCGTGAAAGATTGCCCAGCGCCTCGGAAAGATTGCCGCCTGCCTGGGACTGGATCTGGATGACGATGCCGAAGAAACTCGCTTCCGAGCATGGCATCGTCTCGGCCATGCGCAAGCTTGCATCGGGGATCGACAGGCCCATCTGCTGCGAATCGACGATGCGGCGAAACTCGGACTTGACCGGTTCGGGAGATTCGTTGGCGATCAGGCGGACGGCGTCGTTCATCGGCAAGCCTGATTTGACAGCACGAACAATGATGTCGAGCGCGTTCGGAAATTCGTTGAGGAACGCCTTGATCCGGCGCGCCCGGCAAAACGAGACGAACCAGCGCGGCAGGCCGAGGCCGCCGACCAGCAGCACACAAGGCAAGACAAGCAGCGGCGCACCTATGAAATAAACAAAAAATGTCAGGACGACGCCGCAGACGGCCGAGTAGAGATAGAAGCGCTCGAGCGAGACCTTCATGCCCGCCTGACGGATCTGGGCCTTGAGTGGCGGCTTCTTAACGATGCTCTGGCTGGTTTTCTGCCTCTGTTCGAGTTCCTTCAGCGAATCCTGGACCGATTTGCGCCGCTTGGCCGCTTCCGCCACGCGATCGCGCGAGGCCTTGACGACGGCACCGTCAGTTTCTGCGGTCTTGATCGTTTCAAGCCGCCTTCCGACTTGCTTCTCGGTGCTGATCCGGTTGAACAGGAATGCATAGGCGACCGCGCCGGCGCTGAAGCCAGCGAGCACGACGAACGCCAATACGGTGCCGTCAACTCCGAACATCGATCTTAGCCCCTACGCCTTCGAATGCATCAGTCAGCGCGTTTCTCCATCGCCTCGAGCGCAATAGCGAGGCGCTGTTCCTCGCCATAGTAGCGGGCGCGCTCCCAGAAATGCGGACGACCAATGCCTGTCGACACGTGCTCGCCCAGCAGCCTGCCGTTCGCGTCTTCGCCTTTTATGTTGTAGAGCACGATGTCCTGCGTGACGATGACATCGCCCTCCATTCCGATCACCTCGGTGATGTGGGTGATGCGCCGCGATCCGTCGCGCAGGCGTGCGGCCTGTATGATCACATCGACGGAACCGACTACGATTTCACGCACGGTTTTTTGCGGCAGCGTATAGCCGCCCATTGCGATCATCGATTCGATACGGTTCAGGCATTCGCGCGGGCTGTTCGAGTGGATCGTGCCCATCGAGCCGTCATGGCCGGTGTTCATCGCCTGCAGAAGATCGAACACTTCAGGTCCGCGCACTTCGCCGACGATGATGCGCTCGGGGCGCATGCGCAGGCAGTTCTTGACCAGATCGCGCATAGTCACCTCGCCCTCACCTTCGAGGTTTGGGGGGCGGGTTTCCAGGCGCACGACATGCGGCTGCTGCAATTGTAGCTCGGCCGAGTCCTCGCAGGTGATAACGCGCTCGTCGCGGTCGATATAATTGGTCAGGCAGTTGAGCAGCGTCGTCTTACCCGAGCCGGTGCCGCCCGAAATGACGATGTTGCAGCGGACGCGGCCGATGATCTTGAGAATCTCCGCGCCATGCGGGGAAATGGCGCCGAACTTGACCAGCTGATCGAGCGTCAGCTTGTCCTTCTTGAACTTGCGGATTGTGAGCGCGGCGCCGTCGAGGGCGAGCGGCGGCGCAATGACGTTGACGCGGGAGCCATCAGGAAGGCGTGCGTCGCAGATCGGACTCGATTCGTCGACGCGGCGGCCAACCTGGCTGACGATGCGCTGACAGATGTTGAGCAGCTGCTGGTTGTCGCGAAAACGAATGCCGGTCTGCTCGACCTTGCCGTTGACCTCGATGTAGACGTCCTTGGAACCGTTGACCATGATGTCGGCGATGTCGTCGCGGGCGAGCAGTGGCTCCAACGGGCCGTAACCCAGGACGTCATTGCAGATATCCTCGAGCAGCTCTTCCTGCTCGGAAATCGACATCGCGAAATTCTTGATCGCGATGATGTCGTTGACGATGTCGCGGATTTCCTCGCGTGCGCTTTCGGGATCGAGCTTGGCGAGTTGCGACAGGTCGATCGTGTCGATGAGCGCCGAGAAGACCTGGCTCTTGGTATCGTAATAGGTTTCGCTCTTTTCGCGCTGGATTCTTTTCGGCGGCTCCGGCGCCTCGACGACGCGGCGCGCAGGCGGTGCGGCAGACGCGCCGAGCAACGGCGCGGGCCTGGCAAGAACCGACGTTTCTGCAGGACTTACCGGCGGCGCGCCAGACGCAGGTGCCGGCTGACGGAATTCCGGGGTGAACCGGCTGCCGTCGTCGCTACCTCTTTTGCCAAACATGATCGACTACCAATTCCGCCGGGGAAACATCATTTCTTGCTGCGCGAAAGCTTGCCAAGGAGATTGCCGAGGCCCGCTTTCTTTCTTGCCTTGATTTCGCTGCGCCCGGTCAAAACGTGTGCGATCTCGTTGATGGTGCCAACCACCTGATTTCTCGCATCCATTTCGCCGAGCATGCGCCCGTTGTTGGCGGCGTTTCCAAACAGCAGCGGCTCGAATGGAATGACCGACATTGGCGACAGGCCGAGCGAGTCGGCGAAGTCGGATGAGGCAATCTCCGGACGCTTTGGCACGCCCGCCTGATTGATGATCAGCTTGGGCGGCGGATCGTTCGGGCGAAGCCGTTTGAACATGTCGACCAGATTCTTGGCGTTGCGCAGATTGGCCAGCTCCGGCGTCGCCGTGATCACGATGTCATCGGCTTTGGTCAGCGTGTTCTTGGTCCAGCCTGTCCAGATATGCGGGACGTCGAGCACCAGAAGCGGTACGCTGCGCTGGGCCATGTCGATAAGCTGCGTGAAGGCTTCTGGATCGAAGTCGTAGACCCGATCTAGCGTTGAGGGTGCTGCAAGCAGCGACAGGTGCTCGGCGCACTGGGCAAGCAGCCGGTCAAGATAGACCTCGTCGACGCGCTCCGGTGAGAAGACAGCCTCGGCAATGCCTTGGGCCGGATCCTGATCGAAATTGATGTTGGCCGTTCCGAACGCCAGGTCGAGATCGGCGACAACCACTTCGGACTTGAACAGGGACGACATCGCCCAGGCCACATTGTGGGCGATGGTCGAGGAGCCGACGCCACCCTTGGCGCCTATGAAGGCGATCGAGCGGCCGATCGGCTCGGCTTCCGGATCAACGAAAATCGACGATATAACGCTGACAATATCGGCCATCGACACCGGCGCGATGACATATTCGGAAATGCCGGACCGGATGAGCTCGCGGTAAAGCCCGACATCATTGTAGTGGCCGATGACCACGACCTTCGAGGTCGGATCGCAATATTCGGAGAGTTGCGTGAGTTGCTCGAGCAATTGCGTCGGCTCACTGCGCGATTCCAGCAGGATCAGGTTCGGTGTCGGCGCCGACTGGTAAAATTCGATGGCGGTGGCGATGCCGCCCATATGGACTTTCAGATGGGTCTTGGTCATGCGGCGATCTTCGCCGGCGCGCTCGACCGGATTGGCGACGCCCTCGGTCTCGCAAAATGCCTGGATCGAAATGCGCGGAATCGGCCGCAACGCCTGCATGGCGGTCATGTCCCGCAGCGAGGTTTCGCTGCCGTCTATCGCCGCGTCGTAGGCAAGATTGCTCATTGTCATTTCTTTCCGTGACCTGGGCTGCTCAAGCTCAATACTCAACTTCCGAATTGCCGAGGAACTCGTCCGAAATGCCTCGCTGGCGATAGACGTCGATCACCTCGCCGCGATTTTCCGCGTCGATATCGGATTGCTTGCGCGGCCCGATCAGATCAGCCGGGTTGGCCATCTGGGCGGCAAGATTGTTCTGATAGGAGCAGCCGAAATCGGCGTAGTGCTTGTTTTCCGACGTCTCCAGCAGATCTTCGGGCCAGCGCCCGCATCCGTCCGTCTGGGCCTTCACCGAGACAAAGGCGACGCGGATCGGCGCGGACGCTTCGGCCGAAGCCGACTGATAGGTGGTCATGACGATCCGGTTCCGGCTGATGCCGCTGGCAATCGCAAGCCTGGCGAAATCGCGACCGGCCGCGGTGGCGGCAATCTCGTTGGCCGAACCGCTCGGGATCGAAATCGTCAGGGCAGGAGCGGCGCTTTTGTCGTAGCCGTCCAAGAAACCCAGAAGCGTGTCGCGCTGAGAACCGGTCATGCCGCGATCGCCGGCGCCGACCGGAAGGTCGATCTTCTGGATCTTCTCAGCGATCACGATCGGATGGGTGGTGCGATAGTCGTCCGGAACGGCACCAACCGTGATGCTGTCCCGCTTGGCGCAGCCCGCAAGCAATGCCGCGACCGCAATCGCCAGGAGCGGAATGGCCGGCCGGTAGTGTCGCGAACGGCCGAGCCGCATCGCTGCAATGATCGTCCTTGGTTTCGACGCTGACTGAGACATGTCCGCTTCCCCGCTCACTTGTAGATGAAGCCGACGACGCCGTGATAGCGGCCGTTGGGCTTGTCAGTCTGCATGGTGCCGTAGACCCGATTGACCCGACCAAGGAACATGCCGGCGCCATCGCTGGCAGCGTTGAAATTGTCGTCCGGCTTGGCAAGAGCGTTGCGTGCCACCGGCTTCACCAGGTAGGGCGTGATGATGATAACGAGTTCGGTCTCGTTGCGGACGAAATCCCTGCTGCGGAAGAGAGCACCGAGCACTGGAATCTTGGTCAGTCCGGGCAAGCCGTTGACGGCTTGCCTGAGATCGTCGCGGACAAGGCCGGCAATCATCATCGAGCCGCCCGAAGGCAGTTCCACCGTCGTGTCGGCCAAGCGTTTGCGGAGCGAGAGGGCGTTCATGCCGGGGCTTACTACGCCCTCGGACAAAGATGCTGATCCTTCCGTTGTCGGCTCGGAAACCGACGTCCTGACCTTCAGGCTGATGCGGCCAGGAGATAGCACCACCGGCTGGAATTCCAGGCCAATGCCATATTCGATCTTCTCGACTGAATAGGTCTTCAAACCGGTCTGGTTATCGTTTGATACGGCTTGGGAAACGCTGGTCACCATATTATATTCGCCGCCGACTTTGAAGGTCGCCTTCTCGCCGGATACGGCCGTCAATGTTGGCTCGGCCAGGGTTTTCATGACACCTGACTGTTCCATGGCGTTGATGTAGGCCTGCAGCGTCGAGCTGCCGATAGCGAGACCCGAGTTCGACAGCGACTTGCCTAAACCGGTGAAATTGTCGCTTACTGCGCCCCAGCTGATGCCGTTGCTGCTGCCGTCGCCAATCATGTTGACGCCGAGCTGCTTCATCACCGAGCGGCTGACTTCCGCAACCGTCACCTTCAGCGTCACCTGGTCGTCGCCGATGATCTGCAGCAGGTTGACGATCTTGCTGACTCGACGCTCGGAATCCGGGTTGTCGATGTCGACACCGCCTTCGGACGAGCCGCCGGAGGCGGTCTGCGAATATTGTCCCGTGGTCGCTTCACCGCCGGACACGAAAATGGTGGCCAGATCGACCGCGCGCTTGGCGTCCAGGGGCGTGTCCACGGTTCCGGTCAGGACGACGTTGTCGTTCAGCAATTCGACCTGGATGGTCGATGACGGGATGAAGCGTCGGATATAGTCTTCCAGCCCGGCGACGTCGCGTTCGACCGCCAGATCCAGGCTGACGATCTGTTCGCCATTTGGGCCGAAGACGAAAATGTTGGTGTCGCCCACTGCTTTTCCGAACAGATAGATACGCCTGGCGGTACGGGTCACCGCGTCGGCGACCGCCGGGTTGGCGACGAGAATATCATAGGCATCGCTCGGCAGATCGATGACCACCGATTTGTTGAGACCGAGCTTGACGTGCTGGGTGGCGGTCGAAGCCGTAACCTCGGCATTTTTGCCAGCCGCATTCGCATCGACGACACCAGGCACGCCCGTTCCAAGGACAAACAGGCCGATTGCCGCAGCCAGGGTGACGGGCAGTCCAGCGTTTAGCCTCATTGCCTTGCCCCCACTTCGGAAACTTCGCCCGACTTGATCAATCGTACCGTTCCGCGACGCCCATTGCCGGAAACGAGATAGTCGGCTTCGCCCAGGTTTTTCTCCTGTGTGTCGCTGATCGACCGCAGCGCCAATGTCAGGCGATCCGCCATCTGCTGGGCCACTGTGATGATCTCCGCCTGCTGCGGCGTCAGCTCCAGCGTGGCGGTCTGGCCGACCCTGGTCCTCTTGCCTTCCTCGTCCTCCTGGATCGTCTGGTCGATTGCCAAGACGCGAATGTTCTTGAGGATGGTTTCGGTCGTAAAGCCGCTGCCGCCACCGCCGGCGTCTGCTCTGCGGGTCATAATGACGTCGACGAAATCGTTGGGAAGAATGAAGCCGCCGGCCGAAGTGTCGGCCGATACCGCTGTGGCGACGGCCCGCATGCCGGAAGGCAGGATCGACGACATGAAGCTTTGTCCCTCGCCAATCAGCTTGGAGCGCCGCAACGGCTCGCCGGCATACAACGCCACACGGGCGACACCGCCTTTCAGCTTCTCCAGCGCTTCGGGTTCCGCGGCGCGGGTGATGAAATTCGCGTTGATGCCGTCGGCCGGCCAGGACTGCCAGCTGACATTGTTCTCAAGCGGGCTGCCCATCGGAACGTCGCCAGACAGGACAAGCACGTCCTGCAGCGCGATTGCCGGCGCCGAGGGGCCGGAATCGACGATTTGAGGCGGCGGAACCGCCATGTTCTTCGCAACGTATCCTGCACCACCCGCCGCAGCCACCGCCACGCCCAGTATGATCAGTCGGGATGCTGGCATCTGTCCGAACCTCGTCCTTGGCAAACCACCTAGCCAAGCCGGACCTTGCAGCGGCAATCGTCAAAACAAGGTTAATATAATGCTTACGATCGTGATTAATTTAACGTTTACATAAATTTGAGGCATCGTCTCCCGGCCCTGAAAAGGCGGGCAGGCGGCCGGCTCCAAAGCCAGTTCGAATACTGGAGGTCTGACGAGGGACGTATGGCGGCGAGAAACTAGGCCGCCAGCCTTGCGAGTGCCCATGCCATCAATGGCGAATTCGGAAAGGTGAGCAAGCCGCCAATGCCGAGCGCGATGCCATAGGGAACGCCAGCCGTACCATCCGCCAAGTGGCGTAAGAACGGATTGTGGCTTGTAACGGTTGCGAGCGGGGATTTGCGATAGACGAGTATGGCGAGCGTCAGCAACCCGCCGATGAATGCCGAGGCTACAAGATATTGAACGAGATGGACATTGAGTCCCATCCAGAGGGCGGTGGCCGCCAGCAGCTTGGCATCGCCACCTCCCATGCCGCCGAGCGCAAACAGACCGAACGTCACCGCGAGAACCATGCCACCGGCGGCAAAATGCCAGCCATAGGTAGCCCAGTCCATGCCCGTCAACGGCGCGACTAGGGCAAAGACGGCCACAAGCAGAACCGGCACGCGATTGGCGATCGTCATCGACAGCATGTCGGAGATCGCGGCAAAAAGCATGCAGAACGGAAAGACGACAAAAATCAGGGCTTCAAGCATCGGTGCGGCGCCTGTGGGCGAACTATAGCTGGTCTTAAAGCTAGGTATGCTCGATTAACGATTGATGAGGCCGAAAACTCAAATCGAGCGATAGGATTAAATAAGGGCCGCCTGTCAGGCGGCCCTTATCCGGAAAACAACTAAACGTCGTTGTTTATTACGGGGCGGGGGCAGCGGGGACGGCGACATCGCCCACCGTATCGGAGATATCGGTGAACTTGGCGTTAATGCTATCGCCCAGCGCGCCGGCGCCGACCATGATGGCGAGTGCGATGAGAGCGGCGATCAGACCGTATTCGATAGCGGTCGCGCCGGATTCGTCCTTCACAAAACGTGCAATGAGATTAGACATTCGAGAGCTCCTACTCCAGGTGTTACAGCAATTCCGTCAACTTCTCTTGGCGGCTGATCGGATATTGCCAATCTATGGAGAAGCTCTTTCGATCGGCTTAATAAACAGTCTTACCGATTCCTTTCGGGGTTCGATGACATTGCGTGGTTAACCGTATGTAAGTGACGCCTCATGGACCCGACAGGCGCATCAACGCCGCGAAAGGCGCAATTTGGCGACTTGGCAAAGGGACGACCCGCTCGAGGCGATCACGACGCCGATCCCGACATCATCGCGGTTGCCGCCGTTAACTGTTGCTTCACCAATCTCGTTCATCTTCCGTTGAGCAATTTGCCGCCGTGGAGCGCTTGAATGACCGGGCCGAGATCGTCCCTTCCGATTGCCGCGCTTCTTGCTGCCGCGGCCTTCGTCTTGCCGGCCAAGGCTGGCGCCGGCATCGAGGTCACGATGAACCAGGCGAAGATCGTCAAATTGTCGAGGGCCGCAGATACGATCGTCGTCGGCAATCCGGCGATCGCCGATGCCTCCGTGCAGGATGCTTCGACGATCGTGCTGACCGGCAAAGGCTTTGGTGTCACCAACCTCGTCGTCCTCGATCAAGAGGGCCGTCCGATCGTTGACGAGCAGATCACCGTGGTGCGACAGGACGCGTCCTCGGTGCGCATCTATCGGCGTGCCGAAATACAGACCATGTCCTGCACACCGTATTGCGAAAGCTCGTATAAAAGCGATGCGGAGAAGGCCTCCGAAGCCGAGATGAGCGCCGGCAGATAGCGACTGGGTGATTTCGCCCCGCTGAAATACCGCTCCGTTATCAACCGGTTAAAAGCATTCCGTCAAATTTAGCGATCATCCAAACCGCACTTCAATGGGTTTCCACTAATGTTCCCGCCGACACCCCTTCAGGATCGGCAGGCACGGGACATGAGCAAGGCAGGACGAGCAAGCTTTTCGGCGCGATTCCTTGGCGACCGGCGCGGCAGCACGGCTTTGGAGTTCGCCTTTCTTGCCGTGCCGTTTGCGCTCCTAGTCTTTGCCATATTGGAGAGCTGCATTTCATTTGCCGGGCAAGAGGTGATGGCCAACATCACCGACGATGTCGCGCGCCGGCTGCGGACGGGCCAAGATAAGGCAGCCGACATGAACGAGGCCACGCTGAAGACCATGATCTGCAGCCGGCTGGAGATCATGGTTGCCAAAGACTGTCCCGGATTGGAGGTGGATCTGCGCGAATATCCGGCCTTCGCCGATGCGGCCAAGGCGGGCTTCAAGATCAATCAAGACGGCGACATCGTGTTGACGGGCACGGACCCCGCGACATTCACGGTATCCCCGGGCCCAGCTGAGTCAATAAACATGCTGCGGGTTTTTTACAAATGGCCCGTCATGACCGATTTCATGGCCAAGTCGATGGCCAATCTGAAAGACAGCAAAACGCTGCATTTCGCGTCGGTGACCTGGCAAAACGAGCCGTTCGACAACTGAAACCGCATCGTTGTGTGAATGGAAAGGGACGAGGGAATGGCGCGCGTGGGGGCATTTTTTGGGACGGTTGGGATTGGCACGAAAGCCATTCGGTTCTGCTGCGATAGCCGTGGTGTCGCGGCCATTGAGTTTGCCTTTATCGTACCCGTCCTGTTGATCATGTACTTCATGACCCTGGAAGCCTCGCAAGCTATCGAGACCAGCAAGAAGGTCAGTCGCATCGGCAGCATGGTCGCAGATCTCGTCACCCAGCAGCGGACCGTCGAGGCAGCCGAACTCGATGCGATCATGCAGATCGGCAACTCCACCCTTCAGCCCTACAACCTTTAGAAACAGGAAATCACCATCACGGATATAGAGGTCACTCACGAAACGCCACCTCATGTAAAGGTCTTTTCGTCTCGCAAGATGGTCGGCAGCGCTTTTAGCGCTGGCGCTGCCAAGAAATCCATTACGACGGTTCCACCGGCGCTCGAGATCAAGGGCACCTTTCTCATTCGCGTCGAAAGCAATCTTGCATACGAACCGATCATCACCTGGTCGGCGGACAGTGAGAAGCGGATTGGATTGAGTTCGGCTTTCAGCTCGATATCGATGGGCGAAACCTATTATCTCAGGCCCCGCGGGAGCCCGACGATCCCCTGCGGCACCTGCTGAAACGACGGCGCCGACTCCATTGCTATTGGCCGTTGCCTGACACCAGGCGCACGATGGCTGCGGCCATCGCGTAATCCTTCGGGCTGGCGACGGAGAAGCCGCCGGAATGTTTCTGCTCCAGAAGGTCGTATGCATCCGGCGACGTCGATCTGAGATTGATAAGAAACACGGTGAGCCGCCGTTTGGCTTCGGGGTCGAGATCGCTGCGGACGGCATGGGGACCATATCTCAGCAGGCCAGACGTCCACACGACCTGAAGTGCTGCCTTCGAAAGCCCTGCCACTTCCAGCCTGGCCACCGTACCGCCCGTGACGTCCGGCCTATTATCGGCCGCCGCCGGCGCCCAGCCGAACATGGCATCGGCCTTTCCCTCGACCAGCATCGTTTCAGCCGCCGCAGCCGAACCGGCGTGTATCAGAAATGGCGCATCTTCGGCGACCTTGACACCTTCGGCGGCCAGCCCGGCAAGCGGCAGGAGAGAACCGCCGACACTGTCCGCAGGCGCTATGGCGACCCGATGCGCTTCCATCGCGGCAAGATCGCGAACTTTGCCGTCCCGAGTCAGCAGAACGGAGCGGATGCCGATCGCGCCACCCGAATCGACAGGCGCCACAAGAGGCTCGACGCATTTGCAGCGTTCGGATGCGGTGGCGTATGCGGTCGCCGAATAGACCGCATATTCGATGCGAGCATTGGCCTGCGCCTCGATCAGCGCCGCATAGTCGCGGGCAACGATAAATTCCACCTTCATGCCCAGCGCCTTGGTGTAGGCATCCGTCAACAGCGCCAGACCCGGAACGGTGTTGCCAGCGTCGGACCCAGCAACGATGCCGACACGAAACGTGCCGACGTCGTCCCGCCAATCGGCATGCACCTGACTTGACCAGGACGCGCCCAGCATCGTCATGATGGCCGCAGAGGCCTTCAAGGCACGCCTCATGTGCTCCCCTCGCTGTTTTTGTGACCATGCCCACGCCGGCATTTCGCCACATCTCAACTATCGCGCCAAGCCGCCTGGTTCCGAATTGCCAAGGGCGGCGCGGAACCCTATGTCTGGGCAGACAAACAACAATAATGAAGCCCTGCAATGGCGCGCGCCTTCCTTTTCGTTCTCGATTCCTTCGGCATCGGCGGCGCAGCCGACGCCGAGCGCTATGGCGACGCCGGTTCCAACACGTTCGGACACATCGCCAGAGCCTGCGCGCAAGGCCAGGCGGATCACGAGGGGCTTCGCAAAGGGCCGCTTTTCGTGCCCAACATGCTCTCGCTCGGTCTCGGTCACGCGGCGAAAACCGCGATAGGATTAAGCAGCGACAATGGCGGCAAGGCCAAGCTCGCCTCCGCCTTCCATGGCGCGGCGCAGGAGATTTCGAGCGGCAAGGACACGCCATCGGGCCATTGGGAAATCGCTGCCTTACCAGTCCGCTTCGACTGGGGTTATTTCCCGAACACGGTTCCCGCCTTTCCAGCCGACCTGACCGAAGCGATCATCCGCGAAGGAGGAGTGCCGGGCATTCTCGGCAACTGCCATGCCCCGGGCACCGAGATCATCGAGCGGTTCGGCGAGGACCATATCCGCACCGGCAAACCGATCTGCTACACTTCGGTCGACTCCGTCCTGCAGATCGCCGCGCATGAAGTCCACTTCGGGTTGGAGCGGCTTTACGAGTTCTGCAAGGTGGTGCGCAGGCAGGTCGATCCGCTGAACGTCGGACGGGTGATCGCGCGGCCTTTCATTGGCGAAACCGCCGCCAGCTTCGAACGGACGCACAATCGCCGGGACTATTCGGTGCCGCCGCCCGAACCAACCCTGCTCGACCGGCTGACGGCGCGCGGCGGCCGGGTTATAGCGGTCGGCAAGATCGGCGACATCTTCGCCCATCGCGGCATTTCGGAAGTGCGCAAAGCCGCCGGCAACATGGCGATGTTCGACAAGGCGCTCGGCGCGATGGATGATGCGGGCGACGGCGACCTTGTCTTTGCCAATTTCGTCGATTTCGACACCGAGTTCGGCCATCGGCGCGACGTTGCCGGCTATGCCGCCGCGCTCGAGGCCTTCGACCGTCGGCTGCCGGAGGCACTTGCAAGGCTGAGGCGCGGCGATCTTCTCATCCTTACCGCCGACCATGGCAACGATCCAACCTGGCACGGCACCGATCATACGCGCGAACGCATTCCGGTGATCGGCACGGGACCGGGTTTTGGCGGCGACATCGGCCTCAGAACCACCTTCGCCGACATCGGCGAAACCGTCGCCGAACATCTCGGGCTGGCACGCGGCCAACATGGCACTTCCTTCTATGCAACGATAGGCGGCCATGCCCGAGTTGCCTGAGGTAGAAACGGTCCGGCGCGGCCTGCAGCCGGTCCTGGAAGGCGCCCGCATCGCCCGCGTCGAGGCACGCCGGCCCGACTTGCGCTTTCCGTTTCCCGAGAAATTCTTGGAGAGGCTGACCGGCAAGACGATTACGGCGCTCGGTCGCCGGGCCAAATACTTGACGATGCATCTGGAAGGCGGTCCGGTGCTGATCTGCCATCTCGGCATGTCGGGTTCGTTCCGCATCGAAATGTCTGATGACAGCGAAATGCCCGATAGCAGCGAAATGTTGGGCGTGTTTTATCACGAGCGCTCCAAAAGCGCAGTGCACGACCATGTCGTCTTCCATGTCGTTTCTCCCGGCGGCGGCCGATCGCGCGTAATCTTCAACGACCCGCGCCGCTTCGGCTTCATGCTGTTTTCGGAAGGGGCGCCCGACACGCATCCGATGCTGGCGGGGCTGGGCGTCGAGCCGACAGGCAATGCGTTGGACGGCAGGCTGCTCGCCTCGCTGCTGAAGGGCCGGAGGGCGCCGCTGAAGGCAGCACTTCTCGATCAGCAGCTGATCGCCGGGCTCGGCAATATCTATGTGTCGGAGGCCCTGTGGCGTGCCGGCCTGTCGCCGCTGCGCGAGGCGGGCACCATCGCAAAACCTGGAAAGACTGCCAAACAGCAGAGCGACGCCTTGGCCGAAGCAATCCGCGCAGTGATCGCCGACGCAATCGCCGCCGGCGGATCGTCGCTGCGCGATTATGTGCAGACCGACGGATCGCTGGGCTATTTCCAGCATTCCTTCGCGGTCTATGATCGGGAGGGTGAACCCTGCCCCAAGCACGGCTGCGGCGGCCACATAGAGCGCGCCGTGCAAAGCGGGCGTTCCACGTTCTATTGCCGGACCTGTCAGGTGTGAACCGCGAGAGTTGCACGCCGGATGTAAGCTAGATGACCGAGCGAGGAGATACAGTCATGGCCTATGAAACGATCATCGTGGAAACCCGTGGCAAGGTCGGGCTGATCACGCTGAACCGGCCGAAGGCGCTCAATGCGTTGAACTCCGAGGTTCTGGCGGAAGTGGTCGCGGCCGTGAACGGCTTCTGTGCGAATGCCGACATCGGCGCGATGGTCATCACCGGTTCCGAAAAGGCCTTCGCCGCGGGTGCGGACATCAAGGAAATGCAGGCGATCTCCTTTGCCGACGCCTATGTGCAGGATTTCTTTGTCGGGTGGGAAGAGTTCACCCGCGCGCGCAAGCCTGTTATCGCGGCGGTGGCCGGCTATGCGCTCGGCGGCGGCTGCGAACTGGCGATGATGTGCGATTTCATCATTGCCGCCGACAACGCCAAGTTCGGCCAGCCCGAGATCACGCTCGGCGTCATGCCGGGCATGGGCGGATCGCAGCGCCTGACCCGCTTCGTCGGCAAGTCGAAGGCGATGGACATGTGCCTGACCGGGCGAATGATGGATGCGGCGGAGGCCGAGCGTTGCGGCCTGGTGTCGCGCGTCGTGCCTGCCGGCGAGTTGATCGAGGAAGCGTTGAAAGCGGCGGCCAAGATAGCCGATTTTTCGCTGCCGTCGGTGATGATGGCGAAAGAGGCCGTCAACCGCGCCTATGAAACGACACTGGCCGAAGGGCTGCGGTTCGAGCGCCGGCTGTTTCATTCGCTGTTTGCGCTCGACGACCAGAAGGAAGGCATGGCGGCCTTTGCCGAGAAGCGGAAGCCGAATTTTGCGAATCGGTAGATCGTGCCGGCAGCGGACTGGAATCGGGCGACAACGGCGCCAAAAAGAAGGCGAAGTAGCGTTGACGCGCCGGAAAAGCTGAACTATAAGCCGCACCAACCGAGGCGGCCCTGTGGCTGCCCGTTTGTTTTTTGCGCCCTGCGGCATCTCGCATGCGCCACCAGATCAGAAGAGAGGCACCATGGCCAATACCTCCTCGGCCAAAAAGGCAACGCGCAAGATCGCCCGTCGCACGGCGATCAACAAGAACCGCCGCTCGCGCGTGCGGACCTACATCCGCCAGGTCGAAGAGGCGCTCGCCTCGGGCGACAAGGCTGCCGCGCAGGCCGCTTTCAAAGTGGCGGAGCCGGAATTGATGCGCGCCGCGAGCAAGGGCGTGGTGCACAAGAATACGGCATCCCGCAAGGTGTCGCGCCTGGCCCAGCGGCTCAAGGTGCTCTCAGCTTGATATAGCTTTCCCGAACTGGTGTTCTTCAAACCCGGCCGCTCGCGCCGGGTTTTTTCGTTTGCCGGCAAGTACTTAAAAAGAATGCTCGCAAACCACACCTCTGCGCGGACTTCAATGTTCAAAATGCTTTGCCGGCATATACATGTCCGCTGATATTCGAGGCCGCTGAAAGCGCCCGCTAGGAAAATATCCGCTGGCAAAAATTACGATTATTTTTCAATGGTTTATTCGTGGTCCATCCACAACTTGTTCACATCGCATGCAGGGGATGGGGGACAATTGCCTGTCAAGAAAATTATTTCAGAAAATTTCGCGCGGCGCGGGCTTTTTCATATTCGCCGGAAAAGGGTTTGAATCACAATGGCTTTGTCAAAATACACCCGTGCAACACAGGGTCCGAACCCGTCAGCGCTAACCACATTCCTTAAAAATCCGTTAGTCGTGGCCTTGCCCTATCCACAACGATTTCGTTAATGTCGGTCTATCGAGAGGGACGGGCCGTTGGCCCTTAACCCAGCCTGAATCGGCCAGCAAAAATGGCAGAATTCATGACGTGGATCATTTCCGCGTACGGGTTGGGTTTGTCTTTCGATACGGTAGGGGATTGGCGTAATTGTATGGCAGCTCAATGACGCCGGCGTTTCGCCGGACGGCATTGTATTGCCCCGACATGTCCAAACGGGCTGGCTCTGAGGAGCCGGCGCCGACCCCCTGACAACGAGGCGACATCATCTGCCGGCGGCGGCGGTGGTGTCGCAGCGAAGACACGGTCGCCGGAAACATGGATACAGGAGGCGTATCCCCGGCGGAAAAAGGTACAAAAGGACAAGGAACTCGATCATGCAGAGCGGCGTCGAAAGGGAGCTTACGGGCGACCTCCCATTCCCTGGAACCTTAACCGAAGGGGAGACTATGTCGGCTTCCAACGAAGCGGAACAGAAGTTCGACCGGGTCAAGGCCCAGTTGAAGGCGCGTCTGGGAACCGAAGTCTATTCGAGCTGGTTCGGGCGCATGAAGGTCGCGGAAGCATCCCGGGGCATCGTCCGAATCTCGGTGCCGACTGCCTTCCTGCGCTCGTGGATCAATGGCCACTATCTAGACCTCATCGCCGAGCTGTGGAAACACGAGGACCCCGAAGTCCTCAAGATCGAGATCGTCGTGCGCACCGCCACCCGCCCGGGGCGCAACGGCGTCGAGCCCGAAATCGCCCCGGCGCGCAAAATGACCCGGCAAGCACAAACGGCGCTGGCCGCGGGAACAGCGGGACCCGGCAGGGTGGAGCGGATGCCGGCACCCCGGCCGGGAATGCCTGGAGAGACCGAGTTCAAGCACAATGTGCTCGGTTCGCCGCTTGACCCGCGTTACACATTCGGCTCCTTCATCGAGGGGCCGTCGAACCGGGTGGCCTTCGCTGCCGCCAAGGCGGTGGCGGAATCGCAGTCGAGCGCGGTGCGCTTCAATCCGCTCTTTCTTCACGCGACGGTGGGGCTGGGCAAGACGCACCTGCTGCAGGCGATCGCGGCGGAATCGCTGAAGCAGAATCCAAAGTCGCGCGTCGTCTACCTCACGGCTGAATATTTCATGTGGCGGTTCGCCACCGCGATCCGCGACAACAACGCGCTGACGCTGAAGGAACAGCTGCGCGACATCGACCTCCTCATCATCGACGACATGCAGTTCCTGCAAGGCAAATCGATCCAGCATGAATTCTGTCATCTTATCAACATGCTGCTCGACAGCGCCAAGCAGGTGGTGGTTGCCGCCGACCGGCCGCCGTCGGAACTGGAATCGCTGGAGCCTCGCGTCCGCTCGCGCCTCAACGGCGGCGTCGCGCTCGAAATGTCGGCACCGGACTTCGCCATGCGCATCGGCATGCTCAAGCTGCGCCTTGCAACAGCCAAGGCCGACGATGCATCGCTCGACATCTCCGAGGAGATCCTCAACCATGTCGCTCGCACGGTGACCGGCAGCGGACGCGAACTGGAAGGTGCCTTCAACCAGCTTCTGTTCCGCCAGTCGTTCGAACCGCAGATCACCATCGACCGCATCGACGAGATCCTCGGCCACATCTATCGTTCGGGCGAGCCGAAGCGGGTGCGCATCGAGGACATCCAGCGCATCGTCGCGCGCCACTACAATGTGTCGAAGACAGAGCTTCTGTCCAACCGGCGCACGCGCACCATCGTCAAGCCGCGGCAGGTTGCGATGTACCTGTCGAAGGTAATGACACCGCGCTCCTTGCCGGAGATCGGACGGCGTTTCGGTGGCCGCGACCACACGACGGTGCTGCATGCCGTGCGCAAGATCGAGGATCTTTCCGGCGTCGACAACACGCTGGCGCAGGAGCTCGAATTGCTGAGAAGACTGATCAACGATCAAGCCTGACCTACCAAGACGAAGCGCGTCGCGTTTGGATAGCTGCGACGCGCTTGAAATCTTTGTTTTTATGCATGTCGTTGTCCCAAAACCGTTGCGCACTTTTGGGCGACAAGCTTGGCTTGCGGGCTTCGCCAGCTTTATCCCCAAAAAGCCCACGTAACCGGCCCGAACCGGCAGCGCGGGCTTGCGTTTGCGGGTTTTTTCCTGTCAGTTTGTGCAGATTCTGAGCCTGTTCAGACCTTTCGCGGGGCGCCGCTTGCCGGAGACCCGCTCATTCATTCAAGCGAGCCTGTTCGTCATGCGTGTTATCCTGGAACGGTCAAATCTCCTGAAGTCGCTCAACCACGTTCATCGCGTGGTCGAGCGGCGCAACACCATACCGATCCTGTCGAACGTGCTGCTGAGCGCCGAAGGCGCCACCCTCGAAATGAAGGCGACCGACCTCGATCTGGAGGTGACCGAAGCCACGCCCGCCAAGGTCGAGCGCGGCGGGGCGACGACGGTTCCGGCGCATCTGCTCTACGACATCGTGCGCAAGCTAGCCGACGGTGCGGAGGTCATGCTGAAGACCGACGAGGACGGCAACGCCATGACCGTGACCTCGGGCCGATCGAGCTTCCGTCTCCAGTGCCTGCCGCAATCCGACTTCCCGGAGCTTTCGGCCGGATCGTTCTCGCACATCTTCCGGCTCGATTCGGTTGCGCTCAAGGGGCTGATCGAGAAGACCCAATTCGCCATCTCCACCGAAGAGACGCGCTATTACCTGAACGGCATCTATCTGCACACGCATGACGCAGACGGCAAACTGAAGCTGCGCTCGGTCGCGACCGACGGCCATCGGCTGGCGCGCGCCGAGATCGACGCACCGGCAGGGTCCGAAGGCATGCCGGGCATCATCATTCCGCGCAAGACGGTCAGCGAGCTGCAAAAGCTGGTCGATGACCCCGATGTCGCCGTCACCACCGAATTGTCCGACACCAAGATCCGCTTCACCATCGGCAGCGTCGTTTTGACGTCGAAGCTGATCGATGGCACCTTCCCGGACTATCAGCGGGTCATCCCCACCGGCAACGACAAGAAGCTGATCATCGACCGGCAGAGTTTCGCCGCCGCCGTCGACCGCGTCTCGACCATTTCTTCCGAACGTGGCCGGGCGGTGAAGCTTTCGATTGGGGAAGGCCAGGTCACGCTTGCGGTCAACAACCCGGATTCGGGTAGCGCCACCGAAGAACTGGCTGCGGATTATTCGTCCGACGCGATCGAAATCGGCTTCAATGCCAAATATCTGCTCGATGTCGCCGCCCAACTGACCGGCACTGAGGCGAAATTCATGCTGGCGGATGCCGGCTCGCCAACGTTGATCCACGATATGGCCGATGAAACCACGCTCTACGTGCTGATGCCGATGCGGGTATAGGCCTGAACGAGGCCATCTTGCTGTCATGACCGGAGTTGCGAAGCAATCTGAGCGCGACCAGCAGCAGACTCATATAAGTAAGTTATCACTTACGAATTTCCGCAACTATGCAACGCTGTCGATCGATCTCGATCCTGGCGCCGTGGTTTTTTCCGGAGACAACGGCGCCGGCAAAACCAATCTGCTCGAAGCGATTTCCCTGCTGACACCGGGTCGCGGCCTGCGCCGTGCGCCTTATGCCGACGTGGCGCGCGAAGGCGGCGACGGCGGCTTTGCCCTCCATGCCCGGCTCGATGGGCCGGACGGCGCGGTCGAGATCGGCACCGGCATTGCAGGCGGCGACACCGCCGGCGAGGGCGGGCGGCGGGTGCGGATCAATGGCGCGGCTGCGCGCTCGGCGGAGGACATGCTGGAATGGCTGCGTGTCGTCTGGCTGACACCGGCGATGGATGCACTGTTCACCGGGCCGGCCGCAGACCGCCGGCGTTTTCTCGACCGGCAGGTGCTGGCGATCGATCCCGGCCATGGCCAGCGCGCGCTCGACTACGAGAAAGCCATGCGCGGCCGAAATCGGTTGCTCGCCGAAGGCTCGCGCGACGGCGCCTGGTTCGATGCGATCGAGACCCAAATGGCCGAAACCGGTGTGGCGATTGCCGCCGCGCGTGCCGAACTGGCACGCCTGCTCGCTGCCATGATCGACAGGCTGCCAAGCGCCGGTCCGTTTCCGCAAGCCGACATCGGCCTGTCGGGTGCATTGGAAAGTGAAGTCGCCACTTCCGCAGCTGTCGATGTCGAGGAGCGGTTCCGCCGCGCTCTTGCCGAGGGCCGCGAGCGCGACCGGGCCGCCGGGCGCACGCTCGACGGCCCGCACCGTTCGGATCTCGTGGTGCGGCACCGGCCCAAGGCGATGCCGGCTGAACTCTGTTCGACCGGCGAGCAGAAAGCGCTGCTGGTCGGCGTGGTCCTGTCGCATGCCCGGCTGACCGGCGAGATGTCGGGCATGACGCCGATCTTGCTGCTCGATGAGATAGCCGCACACCTCGACAGCGGCCGGCGTGCCGCGCTGTTCTCGATCCTGGAAGAGCTGAACTGCCAGGCTTTCATGACAGGAACCGATGCAGCGCTGTTTTCCAGTCTCAAAGGACGCGCGCAGTTCCTGACAGTCGATCATGGCACGGTTGAGCCAACTATTTGAATCTTGTGCATGTCGTTATCCCAAAAACCGCTGCGCACTTTTGGGCGACATGCATTGACGCCTGACAAGATTTTTGTGCCGCGATAAGATCTGCCGATGACACCTCTGACAGACGAAGAGCTTGAACGTTACGCCCGCCACATCGTGCTGCCTGAAATCGGCGGCGCCGGCCAGCAGCGGCTGAAGCGTGCGCGGGTCCTGGTCATCGGTGCCGGCGGGCTAGGAGCGCCGGTGCTCGAATATCTTGCCGCCGCCGGTGTTGGCATGCTCGGCATCGTCGACGACGACAGCGTCTCGCTGTCAAACCTGCAAAGACAGGTGATCCACGGCACCGACACCGTCGGCATGGCGAAAACCGACAGTGCCAAAGCGGCAATCGCCCGCATCAATCCCAACGTAGCCGTGGAACAGCACAATCTCAGGCTGACGGCGGACAACGCCGCTGCCCTCGTCGCCCTCTACCACATCGTCGTCGACGGTTCCGACAATTTCGAAACACGCTATGCGGTCGCCGATGCCTGCGCCGCCGAAAAGCGGCCGCTGGTGCATGCCGCTGTCGGCCGCTTCGACGGTTCGGTAACCGTGCTGAAACCGTTCGAGACCGGCGCGGACGGCAGGCCGAACCCAAGCTATCGCGATCTTTTTCCGGAGCCGCCGCCACCTGGCCTGGTGCCGTCCTGCGCTGTGGCCGGCGTGCTCGGCGTGCTGACCGGCGTCGTCGGCACGCTGCAGGCGATGGAAGCGATCAAGCTGATTGCCGGCATCGGCGAGCCGCTGGTCGGCCGGCTGCTGCTTTACGATGCGTTGACGGCGCGCTTCGATACGATCCGCTACAAGAGAAACTAGATCTTGGGCAGCCCGGTTTCCGTCGAGCAGCTTCCGGCCGATTTCGATCGTTGGGACGAGGTGCTGGCGCTGATCATGCGCGCCTTCGCCTCGATGGACGGCGTCATCGATCCACCATCCTCGGCGCATCGGCTCACGGTCGAAAACCTCCGGGACAAGGCCAGGCAAGAAACGGCTTTTGCAGCGCTGAACGGCGGCGGCGTCGTCGGCTGCGTTTTTGTTCTGGAGCGGGCCCATGATTTCTATGTCGGAAAGCTCGCGGTCGAACCCGGCTTTCAGGAACAAGGGATTGGCAGGCAGCTGATGCAGGCGGTCGAGGATCTTGCCCGCCATCGCGGCAAGCCTGCTATCGAGCTTCAGACGCGGGTCGAACTGACCGCAAATCACGCGGCCTTTGCCCGCCTCGGCTTTCGCGAAACGGAGCGGACGGCGCATAAGGGCTACGACCGTCCGACCTCGATCACCATGCGCAAGGTGCTTTCGTAAGTTTGCGCTGACGTTAAGTCATGTCCGCAGCGGCAGTACACGGTCCGGCGGGCGGTGGCCATCGAAGAAGGCGCGGATGTTGATGATCACCTTCTCGCCCATATCGATACGGCCTTCGAGCGTCGCCGATCCCATATGCGGCAACAGCACGACCTTGCCCTTGGCGGCGAGCTTCAGCAATTTCGAGTTCAGCGCTGGCTCATGCTCGTAGACGTCGAGGCCGGCGCCGGCGATCTTGCCGTCCTGGATCAGCTTGACCAGAGAGTCCTCGTCGATGATGTCGCCGCGCGCCGTGTTGACGATGTAAGCGGACGGTTGCAGAAGCGCCAGCCGCCGCGCCGAGAGCAGATGGAAGGTTGCCGGCGTCGACGGACAATTGACCGAGATGATGTCCATGCGGGCAAGCATCTGGTCGAGACTTTCCCAGTAGGTCGCCTCCAACTCGTCCTCGACCGCCGGCAGCACGCGATGGCGGTTGTGGTAGTGGATCGACAGCCCAAAAGCCTTGGCGCGCCGGGCGACAGCGGTGCCGATACGGCCCATGCCGACAATCCCGAGACGTTTGCCCCAGATGCGCCGGCCGAGCATCCAGGTTGGCGACCAGCCCGCCCACTTCTTGTCGCCGGTCAGAACGTTGGCGCCTTCTGCCAACCGGCGCGGCACCGCCAGCATCAGCGCCATGGTCATGTCGGCTGTATCTTCGGTCAGCACGTTCGGCGTGTTGGTGACGGTGATGCCCTTCTTCGCAGCCGCTGCCACGTCGATCTTGTCGACGCCGTTGCCGAAATTAGCGATCAGCTTGAGGTTGTCGCCGGCCTGGGCGATCAGAGCTGCGTCGATATGATCGGTTATGGTCGGCACCAGCACGTCGGCTTCCTTGACCGCCGCAACCAGTTCCGGTTGCGTCATCGGCCTGTCTTCGACATTCAGCCGGGCGTCGAACAGCTCACGCATGCGGGTCTCGACCGGGTCGGGCAGCTTGCGCGTGATGACGACGAGGGGCCTTTTTCTGCCTACCATTGTTTCCTCGAACCCGACCTCGTTGAGACCTCTTTAACCAAGACAGGCGAAACTGGAGGCCGGTCGCGGTGCCAGTTCTCCATGTAACAAGAGGTTCCGCCGAAGACAAAGAAAAAGGGGCGCCAAGGCCGATGAGCCGGCGCCGAAAGGAATGAAATTGTCTGGTTTCGCGTCGCTCCGCCTGGCCCTCAGCGCAGCATTTCTCGGCGCCCTCCTTTGTTCTCCGCATGCGGCGGCACAGAATGCCGCAGCACCCGCGCAGAGTGTCACGCTCGGGCCGAGCGGCCTGCCGCTACCGCGTTTCGTCAGCTTGAAATCGGCCCGCGTCAATTCCCGCGTTGGACCGGGCGTCAACTATTCCGTCGACTGGATGTACATGAAGCCCGGCCTACCGATGGAGATCATCCAGGAATTCGACACCTGGCGTCGTGTGCGTGATGCCGACGGCTCGGAAGGCTGGATCAATCAGTCGCTGCTTTCAGGCCGCCGCACGGCGATCGTGGCACCCTGGCAGCGCGGCAAGGATGCCCGAATCAATCTTCTCGACGACCCGCAAAAGGACGCAAGCATCGTTGCGATCATCGAGCCGGGCGTCATGGGCACGATCAAGTCCTGTGACGGCCAGTGGTGCGAAATGACCTTCGGCGGCCACACCGGTTGGCTGGCTCAGTCGCTTGTCTGGGGCGCCTATCCGGGCGAACGGGTCAAGAACTGACTTCTTCTCGTCGATCGGGATCATGATCTAGCGGCCGGGAAGTATCTCGCGGCCCAATGAAGCGCCGGTCAATCGCAGCGTTTGGGACGCAGCCTCACCACGATATCGACATTGGCAATCTCCATGCCTTCCGGCGGCTCCGGCAGGTTGGAAACCGTGACAGGGCCGCTGGCGATATCGAAGATCCTGTTTTCGCCTTCAATGTAGAAATGATGGTGATCGGAGGTGTTGGTGTCGAAATAGGTCTTCGACCCTTCGACGGCCAGGATGCGCAGAAGGCCCGCTTGCGTGAATTGATGAAGGGCGTTGTAGACGGTGGCGAGCGACACCGGCACGCCGGCGGCGATCGCCTCCTCGTGCAGCTCCTCGGCCGACAGATGGCGGTCGCCCTTGGCGAAAAGCAGATCGGCCAACGCAATGCGCTGGCGCGTCGGCCTCAGGCCAGCTTCGCGAACCCGCTTGTCCACAGCGACGTTTTCCTTCCGGCAGCCCAGATCCATCTATCCGTCCAAGCTCACAGTTTCGCCCCAACATATGCCCAGAATGGCAAAAAACGAACGTTGACCGAAACTAGACATCCCTCGACATATATTCTGTCGGCCGAATACGATCAATAGCGCGCATTGACCCAGGCAGACAGGCAGGTTAAGCGCAAACGCCGGTTTCCGGCCTGAAATAGATTGTGTTAGGAAACCAACGACAAGGGCGCACTACCGCCCGGACGATTACGGGGAAGAGATTGATGGCGGTTTCGAAATCCAGTTACGGCTACGAAGAACTGCTTGCCTGCGCCCGCGGCGAGCTGTTCGGACCTGGAAACGCCCAGCTCCCCTATCCGCCGATGCTGATGTTCGACCGCATCACCGAAATCAGCGAGACGGGCGGTGCCTTCGACAAGGGCTTCATCCGCGCAGAATTCGACATCAAGCCGGACCTGTGGTTTTTCGCCTGCCACTTCATCGGCAATCCAATCATGCCGGGGTGCCTGGGCCTCGACGCCATGTGGCAATTGACGGGATTCTACCTCGGCTGGCTCGGCGAGCCGGGCAAGGGAATGGCGCTGTCGACCGGCGAGGTGAAGTTCAAGGGAATGGTGACGCCGTCGGTCAAGAAGGTGGAGTATGGCGTGGACTTCAAGCGCGTAATGCGCGGGCGGTTGGTGCTTGGTATCGCCGATGGCTGGCTGAAGGCGGATGGCGAACCCATATACGCAGCAACGGATCTAAAGGTGGGTCTGTCCAAGCAATCGGCCGCCGCCTGACCGGCGCGAGTCCACGGGACGCGCAAAAGGAAGCTGTAGAACTTTAATTTGCGCATGGTCCTTGTCCGACAGGTTTCATGCGCTGGAAGGAGTTGCGAATGAGACGGGTCGTAGTGACAGGCCTCGGCATCGTGTCGTCGATCGGCAACAATGCCAACGAGGTGCAGGCCTCGCTCCACGATGCCAAGTCCGGCATCAGCTTCTCCGATTCATTCGCAGAACATGGTTTCCGCTGCCAGGTGTGGGGAGCGCCGACGCTCGACCCCTCCGCGATGATCGATCGTCGCGCCATGCGTTTCCTGTCGCAGGGTGCGGCCTGGAACCATGTCGCCATGGACCAGGCGATCGCGGATGCTGGACTTGGCGAGAGCGACATCACTAATGAGCGCACAGGCATCGTCATGGGGTCGGGCGGACCATCGACCCGAGCCATCGTCGAAGCGGCCGAGATCACGCTCAAGAACGGCAGCCCTAAGCGCATCGGCCCGTTCGCCGTGCCGAAGGCGATGTCGTCGACCGCTTCGGCGACGCTCGCCACATGGTTCAAGATCCACGGCGTCAACTATTCGATCTCTTCGGCCTGCTCGACGTCGGCGCATTGCATCGGCAATGGCTACGAACTGATCCAGTGGGGCAAGCAGGACATGGTCTTCGCCGGCGGTCACGAGGATCTCGACTGGACGATGTCGGACCTATTCGACGCGATGGGGGCCATGTCGTCCAAGTTCAACGACAGGGCATCGGCCGCTTCGCGCGCCTATGACGCCGACCGCGATGGTTTCGTCATTGCCGGCGGCGCCGGCGTTCTGGTCCTGGAAGAGCTCGAGCACGCCAGGGCACGCGGCGCCAAGATCTACGCCGAGATCGTCGGCTATGGCGCTACCTCGGACGGCTATGACATGGTGGCGCCCTCCGGCGAAGGTGCGGTGCGCTGCATGCGGCAGGCGCTGGCGACCACCTCTTCGCCAGTCGACTACATCAACACGCACGGCACTTCGACGCCGGTCGGCGACTCCAGGGAAATGGGCGCGATCCGTGAGGTGTTCGGCGACAAAATGCCTTTCATCACCTCGACGAAATCACTGACCGGCCATTCGCTGGGCGCGGCCGGCGTGCAGGAATCGATCTATTCGATCCTGATGATGCAAGGCGGCTTCATCGGCGAGAGCGCCCATATCGAGCAGCTCGATCCGGAATTCGAAGGCATGCCGATCGTGCGGGAGCGTATCGACGACGCCAGGATCGACACTGTTTTGTCCAATTCGTTCGGCTTCGGCGGCACCAACGCAACGCTGATTTTCCAGCGCTATTCCGCATAAGGATTGCCGACCATGGACGGATTGATGAAGGGCAAGCGCGGGCTTGTCATGGGCGTCGCCAACGACCATTCCATCGCCTGGGGCATCGCCCGAAAACTGTCCGAACATGGAGCGGAACTCGCCTTCACCTATCAGGGCGAAGCCTTCGGGCGCCGGGTCAAGCCGCTCGCCGAAAAGCTCGGCTCCTCGCTGGTCGTCCCTTGCGATGTCGAAGACAGCGCATCGGTTGCTGCTACCTTCGAGGCCTTGGGCGAGGCCTGGGGCGGGCTGGACTTCGTCGTCCATGCCATCGGTTTTTCCGACAAGAACGAGCTGAAGGGCCTTTACGCCGACACCAGCCGCGACAATTTCGTCCGCACTATGGTCATCTCCTGCTACTCCTTCACCGAGGTCGCGCGCCATGCCGCGACGCTGATGAAGGACAGCGGTTCGATGATCACGCTGACCTATGCGGGTTCGGTCCGCGTCATGCCGAACTACAACGTCATGGGCGTGGCCAAGGCCGGGCTGGAAGCCAGCGTCCGTTATCTCGCCAACGACTACGGCCCGCGCGGCATCAGGGTGAACGGCATATCGGCAGGACCGGTGCGGACATTGGCCGGCGCCGGGATTTCCGACGCACGCCACATGTTTTCCTACCAGCAGCGCAACTCGCCGCTGCGCCGTACCGTGACCATCGACGAAGTTGGTGGTTCGGCGCTCTACCTCCTGTCAGACTTGTCGTCGGGCGTCACAGGCGAAATCCACTATGTCGATTCCGGCTACCACATCGTATCGATGCCAGCGCTCGACGAATTGAAGCAGGCCGACAACGGACGAGAATAATTCGGCCAGTAGAAGATGCCTTGGTCCCGTGAACTCCGCCTCAGCGGCGCGCCGCGAAAACCTTGAACATCCCGTCGCGGGCGATCTCGGCGTGGCTGGAGAAGGTGGCCGCCAGTACCGGCTCATAGGGAAGCTGACGGTTCGCCACCATGAACAGCCGCCCACCCGACTTCAGCGCCTTCGCCGCTGCGCGGATCATGCCGGCGCCGATCTCCGGCTCGGCCGCGCGGCTGCGATGGAAGGGCGGGTTCATGACGACGGCGTCATAGCGCCGCTCGACCGGCTCGCTCAAGAGATCGATCCAGAAGAAATTTGGTTCGGCCGTGGTGTTGCCGATATTGCCTTTCGCCGCCTCCAGCGCATCGAACTCAGCCTCGTAAAGATCGAGCGCCGAGATGCCGGGTGAGCGGGCGGCGACCTCTGCCGCCACATAGCCCCAGCCAGCGCAGAAATCGGCAATATTGCCACGCAGGTCGCCGGGCAGATTGTCCACCAGCAATCTCGAACCTGCATCGATCTTGTCGAAAGAGAACATGCCCGGTGCGGTGCGGAAACGGCCCTCGACCAGAAGGGCTGGATTGGCGGCGCAAAGTGCTGCAGCGGCCGGGGTATCGGCCGGCCGACGGAACCAGAAGGCGATGCCGTGATGTTTCGGCAAATGGCCATCGAGCGGCACAAGTTCGTCGGTGCGCTTGCGCAGGCTGGCAATGCCATCGTCCTTGGCGCCGGCGACGATAATCGATCCGCCCGGCCTCACACGCTCAATCGCCTCAGCGATGCGCAATTCGTTTTGCCCGCGATGACGGCCGGCAAGCACCAGTGCCGCATCGAAACCTTCGCCCTCCAGGCGCGGCGTGACCGTGAAGCCGGCGCCCTGCAGCGCGCGAAAATGCGGGCGGAAGCCTTGCACCAGATGCAGCGCTGCATCGAAGCCTTCGGGCAGGCGGAAACCCGGTTCAGCGCCGAGAAAGAGGACACGCTCGCCCTTACGCGGCAGGGGGACAGCCTCGGCCTCGAAAGGGTGGAACAGTGTCTTCAGCGGCTCGGCGGACATACTTGATCTCGAAGTGCAGCTGGCTTGTTGAAACAAAAGCGGGCGCGACCTGTCGGCGCGCCCGCTTCGATTGTATCGTCAGATCGCTCAGGCGGCGTCTTCTTCGCCTTCGGCCTTCTTGTCGCGGGCGATTTCCTTGCCCGTGGCCTGGTCGACGACCTTCATCGACAGGCGGACCTTGCCGCGCTCGTCGAAGCCCATCAGCTTGACCCAGACCTTGTCGCCTTCCTTGACGACGTCGGAGGTCTTGGCGACGCGATCGTTGGCGAGCTGCGAGATATGGACGAGGCCGTCACGCGGACCGAAGAAGTTGACGAAAGCGCCGAAGTCCGCAGTCTTGACGACCGTGCCCTCGTAGATCTCGCCGACTTCCGGCTCGGCGACGATGGTGTGGATCCACTTCTTCGCCGCCTCGATCTCCTTGGCGTTGGACGAAGCGATCTTGACCGTGCCGTCGTCCTCGATGTTGATCTTGGCGCCGGTCTTTTCGACGATCTCGCGAATGACCTTGCCGCCCGAGCCGATCACGTCGCGGATCTTGTCGGTCGGGATATGCATGACCTCGATGCGCGGCGCGAACTCACCGAGTTCGGAACGCGCGCCGGAGAGCGCATTGCCCATTTCGCCGAGAATATGCTGGCGGCCGTCCTTGGCCTGGTCCAGCGCGATCTTCATGATCTCCTCGGTGATGCCCTCGATCTTGATGTCCATCTGCAGCGAGGTGATGCCATTGGCGGTGCCGGCAACCTTGAAGTCCATGTCGCCGAGGTGATCCTCATCACCGAGGATGTCGGAGAGCACCGCGAAGCGCTCGCCTTCCTTGATCAGACCCATGGCGATGCCGGCAACCGGCTTGGCCAGCGGCACACCGGCATCCATAAGCGCTAGCGAAGTGCCACAGACGGTGGCCATCGACGACGAACCGTTGGATTCGGTGATCTCCGAGACGACGCGCAGCGTGTAGGGGAACTGGTCGGCGGTCGGCAGCATCGGCCGGATGGCGCGCCAGGCGAGCTTGCCGTGGCCGATTTCGCGGCGGCCGGGCGAACCCATGCGACCGGTTTCACCGACCGAATAGGGGGGGAAGTTGTAGTGAAGGAGGAACTTTTCCTTGTACATGCCGGTCAGCGAATCGACGTACTGCTCGTCCTCGCCGGTGCCGAGCGTGGCAACGACCAGAGCCTGGGTCTCGCCGCGGGTGAACAGCGCCGAGCCGTGGGTGCGCGGCAGGACGCCGACTTCGGAGACGATCTTGCGGACCGTCTTCAGGCCGCGACCGTCGATGCGCGAACCGGTGTCGAGGATGTTCCAGCGCACGACCTTGGCCTGAAGCTCCTTAAATACGGTGCCGATCTGTTCGGACGTGTATTTTGCTTCCTCGCCTTCGGCAGGTGCAAACGCAGCCTTGACCTTCGCCTTGACGGCGTCGACGGCGGCATAGCGCTTCTGCTTGTCGGTGATCTTGTAGGCATCGCGAAGCTCGCCTTCGACGATCTTCAGCATCGCGGCTTCAAGCGCCGAATAGTCCGGCGCAGTGAAGTCACGCGGTTCCTTGGCGGCAACCTCGGCCAGCTTGATGATCGCGTCGATCACCGGCTGGAAGCCGCGATGGCCGAACATGACGGCGCCGAGCATCAGATCCTCGCCGAGTTCCTTGGCTTCGGACTCGACCATCAGCACAGCATCGGAGGTGCCCGCGACAATCAGGTCAAGCTTGGATTCCTGCATTTCGTCGACATGCGGATTGAGCACATATTCGCCGTTGATGTAACCGACGCGGGCGCCGCCGATCGGGCCCATGAAGGGGACGCCGGACAGCGTCAGGGCCGCCGAGGTGGCGACGATCGACAGGATATCCGGATCGTTCTCAAGGTCGTGCTGGACGACGGTGACGACGATCTGCGTGTCGTTCTTGTAGCCGTCGGCGAAGAGCGGGCGGATCGGGCGGTCGATCAGGCGGGAAACCAGCGTTTCCTTCTCGCTCGGACGGCCTTCGCGCTTGAAATAGCCGCCTGGGATCTTGCCGGCGGCATAGGTCTTTTCCTGGTAGTTGACAGTCAGCGGGAAGAAATCGAGGCCGGGCTTCGGCTCTTTCATCGAAACGACGGTGGCGAGAACCTTGGTTTCGCCGTAGGTGGCGAGCACCGCGCCGTCAGCCTGGCGCGCTATCTTGCCGGTTTCGAGGATGAGCGGGCGGCCGCCCCATTCGATTTCCACTTTGTGGTGATTGAACATGTCTTGTCCTTCATATGCGGAAAGGGCCGCGCCGTTTCACCGTGCGCGAATGCCCCTTCCCCTTGGCTTCGTTTCTCGGGCAGCCACGGGCAAGACAACGGGAAGCTCGGGTTAAATCCGGCGCGATTGCCGCGCGAGCATCCTGCAATCCTGCCCCATGACCGTCCATGGGCGGTTTCGAAGGCCTGTGCTATTTCGAAACCGGGTCTGGCCAATCGATCCGACTGGCCTTGCGCATGATCCCGAAAACCGCGGCCTTCGGAAAGCACCATGCGCAAATTCAAACTTTCAGAGCATCCCTTTGTGCGTCCAAAATCGACGCGCGACGCTCTACTTCTTCATTGGCGCATTGGACCGATCCGATGCTCCAATGCGCGACCGGCGGGCTCTCGAAAGAACCCGCCGGTCAATTCGTCAACGGCGCAGACCGAGCTTCTCGATCAGCGTCTGATAACGCGCGTCATCCTTGCGCTTGAGATAATCAAGCAGGCTGCGGCGCTGGGAGACGAGAGCAAGCAGACCACGGCGGGAATGGTTATCCTTCTTGTGGTCCTTGAAATGGTCGGTCAGGTTCTTGATGCGCTCGGAAAGGATGGCCACCTGGACTTCCGGAGACCCGGTATCGCCCTTGGCGGTTGCGAATTCACCCATCAATTCTTTTTTGCGCTCGGCAGTAATCGACATCGTGTTTTTCCTTATCTGTTTGAGGAAACGGGACGCCCTCGGCCGGGATGTCGTCCAGCAGGGGCCGGTACAAGCAACGTGTCATTGCGCGATGCTGCGGCGCATATAGTGCAATTCAGGCAAAAACACCAGCCCAATTCACAAGCCGGCTTTTTGCTGCACAAACGAAGATTTCTCTTCGGCTAAAGCCATTTCTTCCATCTGAAGAAAGCGATGAGCCCGAGCGCGATAAGCGTCATGAACACGAGCGCCGACGGGTAGCCGTACTGTGCCTTCAATTCGGGCATGTTCCACGGCGAGCTTTCGGGGTCGAAATTCATGCCCCAGACGCCGACGAGAAAGGTGAGCGGGATGAAAATTGCCGAAATGATCGTCAGGACGCTGATGACGTCGCTGGTACGCGCCTGACTCAGCGACAGGTGCATCTCGATTAGGCCGGTCAGCATGTCGCGCTGGGTTTCGACCAGTTCGATGAGCCGAAGCGAGTGATCGAGCGTGTCGTTCAGGAAAACCTTGGTCTCGGCCTTCACATAAGGCACGTCGTTGCGGATCAGCGTCGCCAGCGCATCGCGCATCGGCCAAAGCACCCCCTTCAGCACGTTGGCGTCGCGCCGCAACTCGTGAAGCCGCCGCATCTGGTGCTTGTCCGCCGCGCGCAGCATCTGGTCCTCGATGCTGTCGACCAATTCGCCGGCAGTCTCGATCGGCGAGAAATAGCTGTCGACGATGGCGTCGATCAGCGCATAGGCGAGATAGTCTGCGCCGCGTGCGCGCAACCGGTTGGGCATCGAGCTTTCGATGCGCTTGCGCACGGGATCGAACGGATCGCCTTCCCGCTCCTGGAAGGTGACGACGAAGTTCTTACCGAAGAAGACGGCGATCTGCTCGTAACGATGCGCGGTGACGTCGTCGATCATCCTGACGACGACGAAGGCATGGTCCTCGAAGAAGTCCACCTTCGGCCGCTGGCCGGTGTTGACGACATCTTCCAGCGCCAGCGGGTGCAGGCTGAAAATCCGGCCGATCTCCTCGATTAGCGGGATGTTGGCGAGACCGGTACAGTCGAGCCAGATGACCGGCCATGTGTCGCAATTGGCTTTGACGTCGTCGATGCTGGCATCTTCGATTGTCTCGAATTTGTCGGGCGACATCAGGGTCAGTCGCAGTTCGCTACGCCGCGCGGCCGGGTCGGCGATCAGCGTGCCCGGCGATGCGCCGACCGGCGGCCGCCGTGCTGTCACCGACGCGCGCTTCTTGATCGTCTCGGCCTTTGCCATGTGCCCCTCGGATGTTTAAGTCTCATCGAGATTAGACGACGGGACTCACCCGGCAAAGACCCGCTTCGGCTTGAACATGCCTTGTTCGATTGCGCCAATGGCGACCAGCTTGCCGCGCGCCGTGGCGCAGGCTTCCTCGGCTTCCACCGGCGCGTCGCGGCCACGAATGATGACCGGATTGCCGAGCCGGATTTTTGTTGCCGCGTCGTCGCTGATCGCGATCTGCGGCAGGCAATCGAGCGCGGCTGATGTATCGACCAGAAGCGCATCGATGGCGTCGAAATCGACCGGCAGATCGGGAGCGTCAGATGCATCATCGGCCGCACCCGGATCCTCGTCACCCTGGTGGCCGAAGCGGGCGGCTTCCAGCTCGGCGATGGTGACGAAGTCTTCCTGCGTGAACGGCTCGACCTCGATCCTACGCAGTTCGGCGATGTGGCCGAAACAGCCGAGGTCGCGCCCCATGTCGCGGGCCAGCGAGCGCACATAGGTGCCCTTGCCGCATTCGACCTCGAAAATGCTGCGATCAGCATTGTGCTCGATCAGGTCGAGCCGGCCGATCTCGACTTCCCGCGCCGGGATGTCGACCGTCGCGCCGTCGCGGGCTAGGTCATAGGCGCGCTCGCCTGCGATCTTGATGGCCGAAAACTGCGGCGGCGTCTGCATGATGACGCCGGTGTATGTCGGCATCAGCAAAAGCACATCGGCTTCTGCCGGACGCTGGTCGGAGCTTTTCGTCACCGGCCCTTCGAGGTCATCGGTCGAACGCTCCTCACCCCAGGCAACGGTGAAGCGGTAGACCTTGGCGCCATCCTGGACATAGGGCACGGTCTTGGTCGCTTCGCCGAGCGCGATCGGCAGCATGCCGGAAGCGAGCGGATCGAGCGTGCCGGCATGACCGGCCTTTTCCGCCTGGAACAGCCATTTGATCTTGGAGACGGCTTCGGTCGAACCCATGCCGACGGGCTTGTCCAGCACCAGCCAGCCGGAGATCGGCCGGCCCTTTTTCTTGCCGCGACGCGCCACTATTTTTCGTCCTTGTCGTTGTCTTTATTGTGGTCGTCAATCTGGGCATCTGTGCCGAGATCACGCGCCACTTCGGGCGAGTGCAGCAATTCGTTGATCTTCTGGAAATTGTCGTAGCTGGTGTCGAGCCGGAAGCGGAATTCCGGCATGTACTTCATCTGCCGAAGCGCGCCGGAAACGCGACCGCGCACGAATTTCGCATGCTTGTTGAGCGCCTCGACCACCGCATCGGTATCACTTGCGCCGAGCGGCGAGACGAAGGCGGTGGCGATCTTCAGATCGGGCGACATGCGCACTTCGGAGACCGAAACCACGGCATTCTCGATCAACGGATCGAGGATCTCGCCACGCTGCAAGGTTTCCGACAGCGCGTGGCGCACCTGCTCGCCGACGCGAAGCATGCGCTGGGATGGGCCTGATGTGGTTGAACGGGGCATTTTTCTCTATCCTGAAATCGTGAAGCGCGGGATGGGACCGCGCCGCATGTCTCATATGGTTTGGGCGGCGGTCTTTCGACCACCGCCCGGTCTCAGTAGATGCTCGAACGCAAGATGCTCGAACTCAGAGCGTCCTGGTCACCATCTCGACGCGGAAGCACTCGATGACATCGCCGACGCGCATGTCTTCGTAGTTCTGAAAGGCCATGCCGCATTCCTGGCCACCCGGGACTTCCGCAACTTCGTCCTTGAAGCGCTTCAGGGTCTTCAGCGTGCCTTCGTGGATGACGACGTTGTCGCGGATCAGGCGAACGCCCGCACCGCGCTCAACCTTGCCTTCGGTGACACGGCAGCCGGCGATCTTGCCGACCTTGGTGATGTCGAAGATCTCGAGGATCTCCGCATTGCCGATGAAGGTCTCGCGACGCTCCGGCGAGAGCAGGCCGGAGAGCGCCGCCTTCACGTCATCCACGAGGTTGTAGATGATCGAATAGTATCGGATCTCGATACCCGCTGCCGCGGCAGCCGCGCGCGCCTGCACATTGGCGCGGACGTTGAAGCCGATGATCGCGGCACCCGAGGTTTCCGCCAGCGACACATCGCTTTCGGTGATGCCGCCAGCACCCGCATGGACGATGCGCGCACGCACCTCGTCGGTGCCGAGCTTGTCCAGCGCCGCGTTGATCGCCTCGATCGAGCCCTGTACGTCGCCCTTGATGACCAGCGGGAATTCCTTCAGCCCGCTCGTCTGCAATTGCGACATCATCTGCTCGAGCGAGCCACGCTGGCCGGCATGCTTGGCCACCGCCATCTCGCGCGCCAGACGCTGACGGTATTCGGTGATCTCTCGGGCGCGGGCCTCGTTGTTGACCACGGCGAAGCGGTCGCCGGCCTGCGGGGTTCCCTGCAGACCGAGCACTTCCACCGGCATCGCCGGTGGCGCTTCCTTGATCTGCCCGCCGCGGTCGTTGACCAGAGCGCGCACTCGGCCCCATTCGTTGCCGGCAACCAGAATGTCGCCGGGCATCAGCGTGCCGGTCTGGACCAGCACGGTGGCGACGGGACCACGGCCCTTGTCGAGCTGGGCTTCGATGACGACGCCCTCGGCGGTGCGGTCCGGATTTGCCTTCAGGTCGAGGATTTCGGCCTGCAGCAGTATCGCTTCGAGCAGCTTGTCGAGATTGGTGCCCTTGGTCGCCGACACTTCGACATCCAGCACCTCGCCGCCCATCGATTCGACGAAGACTTCGTGGCGCAACAGTTCCGAGCGCACCTTCTGCGGGTCGGCGTCATGCTTGTCGATCTTGTTGATCGCCACGATGATCGGAACGCCGGCCGCCTTGGCATGGCTGATCGATTCGATCGTCTGCGGCATCACGCTGTCGTCGGCCGCCACCACGAGGATGGCGATGTCCGTCGCCTGAGCGCCGCGGGCGCGCATCGCCGTGAAGGCGGCGTGGCCGGGCGTGTCGATGAAGGTGATCTTGTGACCGTTCTTCTCGACCTGGTAGGCGCCGATATGCTGGGTGATGCCGCCGGCCTCGCCGGACACGACATTGGCATTGCGGATGGCATCGAGCAGCGACGTCTTGCCGTGGTCGACATGGCCCATGATGGTCACCACCGGCGGACGCGGCTCGAGATCTTCGGGACGATCGGCGATGTTGAAGAGGCCTTCCTCAATGTCGGACTCGGCGACGCGGCGAACCGTGTGGCCGAATTCGGTGGCGACCAGCTCGGCCGTGTCGGCGTCGATGACGTCGCCCGGCTTCAGTATCTGGCCCTGTTTCATGAAGAACTTGACCACATCCACGGCGCGCTCGGACATGCGCTGCGCCAGTTCCTGGATGGTGATGGTTTCGGGCAGTATCACTTCGCGCATGACTTTCTCGCGCGGTTCGTTATGCAGCGCGCGCTTGAATTTCTCCTGGCGCCGACGCATCGACGACAGCGAACGTGCACGCGCATCCTCATCGGAAAGTGCGGCATTCAGCGTCAGCTTGCCGCGGCGGCGATCTTCTTCGCCCTTGGTCGGCTTGGCCGGACGCGCCACTTCGGGCGTGACCGGACGGCGCACCGGGGCACCGGCGCCGGTCCGCTTCGGCTTGATGTCCTCGTCGTCGGCTGTCGCCAATTCGGCGGCCAGCGGCGCGCGGCGGCGCGCCTCTTCTTCGGCCCGCCGGCGGGACTCGGCTTCGGCCTGTAGCCGGGCTTCTTCCTCGGCCTGGCGGCGCGCGGATTCCTCGCGCTCGCGACGGCGGCGCTCTTCATCCTCGGCGCGGCGCTTGGCCTCGTCGATGGCGCGCTGGCGATCCTCGACGTCGCGCACCTTCGAACCCTCCAGGGCCCGGCGGCGCGCCTCCATTTCATTGCGCGACAATTCGTTCAGCACCATGCCGCCGCGTTCAACAGGCGGCGGAGGCGGCGGTGCCTTGGGCGCTTCCTGCACGACAGGCGCTGCCGCAACCGGCGGCTTCGGCGTGAAGACGGACACAGGGGCAGCGGCCGGCTCCGGCTTGTCGCCGGGCAGCGAGAACTTGCGCTTCTTGGTCTCGACCACGACCGCCTTGGTGCGGCCATGCGAGAAGCTCTGGCGCACGGTGCCCTGTTCCATACCGGGGCGCTTCAGCGTCAAGGTCTTCTTCGGCGTCACACTCAACGTCTTGTCGTCGCCCGATTTCGTATCGCTCATTCCATATCCTCTGCGGCATCATCTTCGTCAGCAACGGCCGCAAGCATTGCCAGATCGTCCGGGGAACCGCCCCGATACCGGTCGAGCGCAACCATGCGCTTCTGGACCGCCCTGCCCGCGTCTCCCGCGAGAACGGCAGCATGTATCACATTTGTACCCCCCAATGCCAAGCTCAACTCGGCCTCGGAGAAAAGTTTGTAGGCAAGGATGGCGGGGCCACCAAGGTGGACGGTTGCCCGTCGCGCCTGGCTGATCTTGCGGACGCCGTCATCTGACGCCTCGGTCGCATGCAACACGAAAAGCGCCAGCCCACCACGCACCGCGCTCTCGACCTTGGTGGCGCCGAGCGCGATCGCGCCTGCCTTGCGGGCAAGACCGAGCATGCCCAGAGCGGATCTGGAAAGCAGCCCGTCGACCATGCCGCCGAGATCGATCGGCACAGTCACCTGCGCCTTGAAGGCGCGGGCGAACAGGTTTTTCGCTGCCGCCTTGTCGATATGTAGGCGGTCGGCCGTCACCCAGCAACCGCGGCCGGGCAGGTTTTTCTTGATATCCGGAACGACGGCCGAATCCGGGCCGACGACGAAACGGATCAGTTCATCCGGTTCGGCCTGTCTGCGCGTAACGATGCAAGTGCGATCGTTCATCTCGTCCAAGGGCGGGTTGTGTGCGATGCGGTTTCACCTCACGCACCAACGGCTTCGTCAGCCGGCACGTCTTCGGCTGCTAGCTCGTCTTCGGTGATCCAGCCGGCCTTGAGGCGGGCAGCCAGAACCATCTGCTCGGCATCGGCGCGCGACACGCCGTGGCTGGCGAGCACCCCGGGGAACACCTTCGTCTCGCCGTCCTTGCGTTCCTTCCAGCCGGTCAGGTCGTCAGCCGCATAACCGGCGAAATCCTCGATCGTCTTCACGCCGTCCTCGCCGAGCGTCACCATCATGGCGGTGGTCACGCCCGGAATCTCACGCAGCTCGTCCTCGACGCCCAGCGCCTTACGCTTCTCGTCATGCTCGGCTTCGATCTTCTCCAGGTACTCGCGGGCGCGGGCCTGGATTTCCGAGGCGGTGTCCTCGTCGAAGCCGTCGATCGACGCGATCTCGTCGGCGTCGACATAGGCGACTTCCTCGACGCTGGTGAAGCCTTCGGAGGCGAGCACCTGGCCGACCATCTCGTCGACGTTGAGCGCATCCATGAACAGCGCCGAGCGTTCGACGAACTCCTTCTGGCGGCGCTCGCTCTCTTCCTGCTCGGTCAGGATGTCGATATCCCAGCCGGTGAGCTGGGAGGCAAGCCGGACGTTCTGGCCGCGACGGCCGATGGCCAGCGACAGCTGGTCGTCCGGCACCACGACCTCGATGCGTTCGGCGTCCTCGTCGAGCACGACCTTGGCGACTTCCGCCGGCTGCAGGGCGTTGACGATGAAGGAAGCGGCCGAAGGCGACCATGGAATGATGTCGATCTTCTCGCCCTGCAATTCGCCGACCACCGCCTGAACGCGGCTGCCGCGCATACCGACGCAGGCGCCGACCGGATCGATGGAACTGTCACGCGAGATGACGGCGATCTTGGCGCGCGAACCCGGATCGCGGGCGACCGACTTGATTTCGATGATGCCGTCGTAGATTTCGGGCACTTCCATGGTGAACAGCTTCGCCATGAACTGCGGATGGGTGCGCGACAGGAAGATCTGCGGGCCGCGCTGCTCACGGCGCACGTCATAGACGTAGGCGCGGACGCGATCGCCATATTTGTAGTTTTCGCGCGGGATCAGCTCGTCGCGGCGGATGATCGCCTCGCCGCGGCCGAGATCGACGATGACGTTGCCATATTCAACGCGCTTGACGGTGCCGTTGACGATCTCGCCGATGCGGTCCTTGTACTCGTCATACTGGCGGTCACGCTCGGCCTCGCGCACCTTCTGCACGATGACCTGCTTGGCCGACTGGGCCGCGATGCGGCCGAAATCCATGGGCGGCAGCTGTTCGGCAATGAAGTCGCCGAGCTGCGCGTCGGGATTGCGCTCGCGCGCCGAGGAAATGGCGATCTGCGTCGCATAGTCGTCGACCTTCTCGACCACTTCCATCAGCCGCTGCAGCTTCATCTCGCCGGTGTTCGGATTGATGTCGGCACGGATGTTGGTTTCCTGGCCATAGCGCGAGCGCGCAGCCTTTTGGATCGCATCGGCCATGGCGGCGATGACGATCGACTTGTCGATCGACTTTTCACGCGCGACCGCGTCGGCGATCTGCAGCAGTTCAAGCCTGTTGGCGCTTACAACCATCTTTTTTCTCCCGAGCTTGTTGCCGAGCCTTTAGCGCCCCGGCAGCCCAATCACATTTCCTGTTCGGTTTCATCTTCCGCGCCCGCTTCCCCGCCCTCTGGCGCTTCTTCGGGTTCGCCGCGGCGCTTCTTGGCTTCCTTGCGTGCCCTGTTGTCCTTCGACAGTGCATCGCGAATAAGGTCGTCGGTCAGGATCAGCCGCGCTTCTGCAATCGCATCATAGGGCACGCGCACTGTCGGCTCCTCGCCATAGGCCGCCTTGTCGCGCTCGATCAGCACGCCGTCTGCGTCGCTCTCGGCGATCTTGCCCTTGAAGCGCTTGCGGTCGGCGACAAGGACCGAGGTTTCCATCTTCACCAGATGGCCCGTCCAGGTTGCAAAATCCGATTTGCGGACCAGCGGCCGGTCGATACCCGGCGACGACACTTCAAGATGATACGCCTTTTCGATCGGATCATCGACATCAAGCGCCGGCGACACTGCCCGGCTTACCTCTTCGCAATCCTCGACGGTCATGGTGCCGTCCTCGCGTTCGGCCATGATCTGCAGCGTCAGCCCGTTCTGGCCCGTCAGATGTACCCTGACGAGGCGGAAGCCGATGGCACGCAGCACCGGCTGCACGATCAGCGCGATGCGCGCATCGATGCCGCTTTCGCGGATGATGCGGTCGTCGCTGTCGGTTGCCGTTGCAGTCATTCGATTCCTGTCGTGTCATTGGTGGTCGGAAGGTAATAAAAAAGAGCGGGACCGGGTGGACCCACTCTTCGCCATACCGACCAAGAATTTGAAGCTGATATAGACGATCGCCGCCGTCGTTTCAAGTCCGCATGCAGGGCAGGGCGAAAGTGCCGGAGGCGACAGCCTTGCACAGGACGCATGGCGGCCATGCGGCAACGCCCCTGTGACATCAGGCAATACGCGCCTATTTATGTTGCGCTGCACAAATTCAGTCACGTATCGCAGCGGGCGAAAGGGCATATCATGACCAACCGCAAGGTTTTCTCGGCCATCGGCGATTTCTTCACTGTGTTCGGCAGCGCCGTCGCCGCTTCGCACGCCGTCGAAGCCGGCCGCAAGCCGCGCGCGCACGATCTGCGCAATCTCGGCGTTGATCCGGCCGCCTTCGATAAGATCGGCCGCTTCTAAGACCGGTGACGCAGGGCGACGACATGCTTGGTCCTGGTTGACGGCGAAGCGCGCAATGCGCGCTGATTAACGCAACATACCTATCTTCGGACGAAGGTGAGATACGCCGGCCGCCGGCCTTCACGAATGGCCTTCGCCTCGTAGCGCGTGCCCGGCCAGCCCTCATAGGGTCGCTGCCAGTCGGCTGCCTCTTCGGCCTGCCACGCAAAGGCACCATGTGCCCGGCAGTGCAGCAGCGTCCAGTTCACATAGCTATCGATATCGGAAGCAAAGCGGAATTTTCCGCCTGACTTCAGGACGTGCGCAAAACGGTCGAGATTGACCGGACTGACGAAGCGGCGCTTCCAGTGTTTTTTCTTCGGCCAGGGATCGGGGTAGAGAAGGTCGATGCCGTCGAGCGAGGCTTGCGGGAGCCAGTCGAGCAAGCGCGTGGCGTCGTCGTCATAAACCCGAAGATTGGCAAGCGGCCGTTTCACGACTGCCATCATCATCTTGGCCATGCCATTGACGAAAGGCTCGACGCCGACAAAACCGGTCTCAGGAGCCGCTGTCGCCCGATGCAGCAGGTGCTCGCCGCCACCGAAACCAATTTCCAGGTGAATGGCACGGACATCGGCTTCGAACAGGCTGCGCAGTTCGTGCGGCGGTCCGGCCGTCAGATCGAGCCGGTAGGTGCTGAAGCCGCTTTCCAGTGCCGCCGCCTGCTGCGGTCGGATGGTCTTGCCGCGCCGGCGACCGAAAAACGCTTCGGTCGCACGGCTTGGCCGATCTTTTGGATCCATGTCTTTCGGATCCATGTCTTCGGATCCCGGCGCTGCGGCTAGGCCGCGACTGCTTCGGCTGTCGATTCTGCGAGTGCGTCCTTGAGCGCCTTGGCGAGGTCGGTCTTCTCCCAGGAGAAAGACCCGTCGCGGCCGGCCTTGCGGCCGAAATGGCCGTAGGACGACGTCTTGGCGTAAATCGGCTTGTTGAGATCGAGATGACGGCGGATGCCAGACGGCGACAGGTCCATCACGGTGCGAAGCGCTTGCTCGAGCTTCGCCTCATCGACCTTGCCGGTGCCGTGCAGGTCGACATAGACCGACAGCGGCTGGGCGACGCCAATGGCATAAGAAAGCTGGATGGTGCAGCGATCGGCGAGCTTCGCCGCCACCACGTTCTTGGCGAGGTAGCGCGCCGCATAGGCCGCGGAACGGTCGACCTTAGTGGTGTCCTTGCCGGAAAAAGCACCGCCGCCGTGAGGCGCCGCACCGCCGTAAGTGTCGACGATGATCTTGCGGCCGGTCAGACCGGCATCGCCGTCGGGCCCGCCAATGACGAACTTACCCGTCGGGTTGATGTACCAATTGCAGCTGTCGGCGATCTTCAGTTCGCCCAGCGCCTCGCGGATATAGGGCTCGACGACGTTGCGGACCTTCTTCGAATCCCAGCTGGCGTCGAGATGCTGGGTGGACAAGACAATCTGCGTCACTTCCGCCGCCTTGCCGTCGACATAACGGACGGTGACCTGGCTCTTGGCATCCGGCCCGAGCCGGCCGGCATCGCCGTTGCCCTCATGGCGCGCTGCGGCCAGCAATTCGAGGATCTTGTGGCTGTAGTAGATCGGCGCCGGCATCAAATCCGGTGTCTCGCGGCAGGCATAACCGAACATGATGCCCTGGTCGCCGGCCCCTTCCTCGCCTTGCCGATCGGAGGCATTGTCGACGCCCTGTCCGATATCCGGCGACTGGCCGTGCAGCAGAACCTCGATCTTTGCCGTCTTCCAGTGGAAACCGGCCTGTTCATAGCCGATTTCGCGGATCGCCTTGCGAGCGGCCGACTTGAACTTCGCCGGGTTGACGAGCGGATGACCGGCGGCATCCATCAGGATGTTGCCGGCTTTGTCCTTCTTGAGCAGCGTCTCGGGAACGCGCACCTCGCCGGCGATGACGACGCGATTCGTGGTCGCCAGCGTTTCGCAGGCGACGCGAACCTTCCAGGGATCCATGCCGGTCTTTCTTGCCTCGCGATAGACCAGATCGACGATCTCGTCGGAGATACGATCGCAGACTTTGTCGGGATGGCCCTCGGCAACGGATTCCGAGGTGAATAGATAGTTTTGCCGCGTCACGGGTGTCCCCTCTTGAAAAAATATCGGCAAGCTGCCGATTGGCGCGCCACGTGTTAACGGTGCCGGACGGCGCTCGTCAAGCGGTGCGGCCATTCTGGCATCAAAATCGCGCTATTATCTTGTGCCACTGTGACCGGCGGCAGGATGCCGCCAGCGGGCTAAGCTCCAACATTTTGATGAAAAGGGACTTTGAGTATGGGTGTCGAGCAAAATCGATTCCATCTGCGGCCTGGCTGCCGGATCTAAATTCCTTGACACGCGAGATCGCGAGAATTGCGAGCCTGCTAAGACGGGCTCGCCATTTTCCGGCTTTTAAACGGCCCGCCAAATCGATCGGCTCAGATCAACCTGCCCAGTCAATCGACTTCGTCGGCGGAAAGGGCCTTCACAAGCTCAATGATCTTGCGGCGTATCTTCACGTCGGCGATTTTGACGAAGGCCCGGTTGAGTTGGAGACCTTCAGGACTGCCGCAGAATTCGACGGCAAAAGCCATCGACGTATCTTCGGCAAATCCGCGGTTGCCCACCGCTTCCTGGCCCGGCGCGTCCTCGAAAAAGAACGCGACAGGCACGCCGAGTATCGAGGCGATTGCCTGCAAACGGCTGGCGCCTACGCGATTGGTCCCCTTCTCGTATTTCTGTATCTGCTGAAACGTTATGCCGAGGTTCTCGCCCAGCTTCTCCTGACTCATTCCCAACATGTTGCGGCGAAGTCTGATGCGACTCCCGACATGGATGTCGATAGGATTCGGCTTCTTCTTGTTCTCTTCTGTCATTTTTTCCTCGCCGAATTTTTCCGGCCTTGTGTTTTTTTGCCCAAACAAAGCCGGCGGCCAGTGCCCCAACACAACGACGTACCGACTTCGAGAAATTTTAGGCCGTTACAGTATGAGTTTCTAATGTGTCGACTGTCAATTCACCCGTAGCCTTTGCCTTACATTCGAGGTGAAGGCAGCCAAGGCAAACAGCAACATGATCAGCAGTCCGTTAATGCGTCTTTGGCTGGAAGAAACGACGGCTTGATTGGAAATCGGCACATCGACATCGATGGCTCCGCGTGCGTCGATCGCCAGCGCATCGAGGATCTGCCCGCGCGGATCAACTACAGCGGAGATGCCGTTATTGGCTGCGCGCAACAAGGGCACCCCGTTCTCCACCGCACGAATCTGCGCCTGTCTGAAATGCTGGTATGGACCCGGCGTGTCACCGAACCACGCGTCGTTCGTGACATTCACAATAAGCTCAGCTGACGTAGCGTCAACCGCTACCAGATCGGGAAAGATGACTTCGTAGCAAATGAATGGAAGCGCGCGGATGCCGCCGGGCAGCGCGATGGGGTGCCGCTCATTGCCCGCCGCGTAGGTCATCGGCCCGGCGACGAGCTGTTTGAGCCCGAGGCGGCCAAGCAGGTCGGCAAAAGGCAGATATTCGCCAAAGGGCACCAGATGGACCTTGTCGACGGCGTCAGTGATTTCACCCTTGTCGTCGATCGCCACCACCGAATTGTAGTACCGCCTGTCGGCGTTCGCCGCCGAGCCGCCCTCTTCCCGGACAACGCCGGCGATCAGCATTTGGCCGTCGCCAAGCATTTCTCCCAGCGCGGCCAGCGCATCGGGACGTTGGGCGAAAAAAAACGGCACGGAGGTTTCCGGCCACAGGATCAATTGCGGCTTGTCATGGCCAGCCTCAGGCGACTTGGCCGAAAGCCCCATCAGCGTGGCGAAGATCCGGTCGGGCACCGAAGCGTCCCATTTCTCGCTGAGATCGACGGCCGGCTGCACGATGCGGACGTCGATTGCGCGGGTTGCGGGCTCGACCTTGGCAGCAAGCCTGATAAAGCCGAAGCCGACATGGACGGCGACGAGAGCGACAAGCAGCGCTGCCCCCAGGCGGACATGCCGGCGCGCCGCAAGAAGAGCCGGCAATGCAAAGACGAAGACCGCCAGCGCGTTCATGCCGATCATGCCGGTCACCGACACGCTCTGCATGAGCAAAGGCACCGGCATCGCCGCGTAGCCGACGGCATTCCAGGGAAAGCCGGTGAACAGAAAATCGCGCAGCCATTCCGCCAGGCCGAAGCCGAAGGCAAGGGCAGCGATGCGGCCGATGTCGTTGCTCCACAGCAGCCGGGCAACCGCGGTCGCGAAGCCGTAGAAAAAGGCGAGCGCCAGCGGAATTCCGACGACGGCGAAGGGAAGTGCCCAGGCGAAACTGTCGGCCTCGACCAGAAGCGCCGAGCCGATCCACCACAGGCCGGCGAGAAAATAACCGAAGCCGAACCACCAGCCGATGGCGAAGGCCGGCCGCAAACGCCGGAACCAGCCGTCGGAAGCTTCGCCGGTCGCGCCGTCGAGAAGCCAGACCAGCAGCGGAAACGAAACGAAACAGACGGCGAAGAAATCGTAAGGCGCCTGGGCAAGAACCGCCAGCGCCCCGGCAAGAAATGCCACAAGCGCGCGGCGCCAGCCCCACAGCAGAATTATCCGGCCGGCCAGGCGCTTCATCAATGCTTCCGAGTCGTGCGAATCACGGAGCAAGATTTATCAGGCTGCAGTCCGCGCTCCAAACGGCCAGCGATTCAGCCAGTGTGTGCCGAGATTGAATTTCGGCGCACGATCCCGAACGGAAGCCCGTTTGCAGCGAAACTGGTTGCGCAAGGGGCGAGTTCGCATATTCTGCTTGTGGGAGAAGATTTTGCAACTATGGGAGGAATAAATGTCCGACAACAAACTCTCGCGTCGTAGGTTCCTGGAAAAGTCCACCGCCATCACGGCCGGTGCGGCCGCAGCGACGACGCTCTCGGCCCCGGCCGTGCTGGCGCAGGCGCCGGTGACCATCAAGATGCAGACCTCCTGGCCCGCGTCGGACATCTGGATGGATTTCGCCCGGCTATACATAGAGCGCGTCGAAAAAATGTCGGGCGGCCGGTTGAAGTTCGAGCTCCTGCCCGCGGGTGCGGTCGTGGGCGCGTTCCAGGTGCTGGATGGCGTCAATGACGGGGTCATCGACGCCGCGCACACCGTCCCCGTCTACTGGTACGGCAAGCACAAGGCCGCGTCGCTATTCGGAACTGGCCCTGTGTTTGGCGGCAGCGCCACCACCATGCTCGCCTGGTTCCACCAGGGCGGCGGCAAAGACCTCTACCGCGAGCTGACGCAGGACATCATGGGGCTCAACGTGGTCGGCTTCTATGGCTTCCCGATGCCTGCGCAGCCGTTCGGCTGGTTCAAGAATCCTGTCACGACCACCTCGGAATTGCAGGGATTCAAGTACCGGACGGTGGGTCTTGCCGCCGATCTCATGCAAAACCTCGGCCTCAGCGTGGCGCAGCTGCCCGGCGGTGAAATCGTGCCCGCCATGGAGCGCGGAGTTATCGACGCTTTCGAATTCAACAATCCGTCATCCGACCTTCGCTTCGGTTCGCAGGACGTCGCCAAGAACTATATCTTGTCGTCCTATCATCAGGCGAGCGAGTCGTTCGAATTCCTGTTCAACAAGGACGTGTTCGACGACCTCGACGACGATTTGAAGGCCATTCTCGAATATGGCGTGGAGGCGGCCAGCACTGCGACCACCGCAGTCGCCCTCGACAACTATTCGGCCGACCTGCAGAAACTGCAGACCGAGCACGGTGTCGCCGTGCACCGGACCTCCAAGGAGATTCTCGACGCACAACTCCAGGCTTGGGACAAGATCATCCCGACGCTGGAGGCGGATGAGTTCATGAAGCGGGTGCTCGATAGCCAGCGCCAATGGGTCGAACGCGTTGTCTACTACGAGCTCATGAATTCAGCCGACCTGACACTGGCATATGAACATCATTTCCCCGGCAAGCTGAAGCTCTAATTCGCGCCTCCGCTTCGGCAGATCCGGCGGTCTTCCCGACCGCCGGATTGTACCTGACGGAACCCTGCACATGCTCCGTTACATTGCATTCGCCGATGAACTTTCGGCATGGTTTGGAAAGGTGTTCGCCTGGAGCGTCGCCATCATGACGCTCGGCGTGAGCTATGAAGTTGTCGTGCGATACCTGTTCAGCGCGCCGACCGCCTGGGCATTCGACCTCAGCTACATGCTCTACGGCACCATGTTCATGATGGCCGGCGCCTACACCCTGTCGCGAGACGGGCATGTGCGCGGCGACTTCATCTACCGTCTGTGGAAGCCGCGCACCCAGGCGGCAGTCGAACTTGTCCTCTACATCATCTTCTTCTTCCCAGGCGTGACGGCGCTGGTTCTGGCCGGATGGAAGTATGCCGCACGCAGTTTCCGCTATCTCGAGGTGAGCTCAAACAGTCCGGCCGGCATTCCGATCTTCCAGTTCAAGGCCGTAATCGTGGCGGCAGGCATCCTGCTCTTCTTGCAGGGGATTGCCCAGGTGTTCCGCTGCGTCGTCTGTCTACGGACCGGAACATGGCCTCGCGCGGCTGAAGACGTGGAAGAGACCGAGAAGGTGCTGATGGAAGCCAAGACGCTCGATGTTCTGCATCACGGTTCGGAAGCAGTCGACCTTCCATTCCTCCACCCCGACAATCAAACCCGCCGCGACGGAGAAGACAGATGAGCGATCCTCAGGTCGCCGTCGCGATGCTGCTCATTCTGCTTCTGGCGATCTTCCTTGGCTTCCCGGTTGCGTTCACTTTGATGGCGCTCGGGGTCGCCTTTGGCTACTATGCTTATTTCGATCCGGGGCGGATGTGGCGCGCCTACCAACGGGCGGTTGAGGATGGTGCCGACGCCTGGACCCTCACTGAGCATTGGATCGGCGGCTTCTTCAACAACCGCATTTTCGATCTGTTCGTGAATCAAACCTATTCAGTGATCTCGAACGACGTGCTGACCGCTATCCCGCTGTTCCTGTTCATGGGTTACATCGTCGAGCGGTCCAATATCATCGAGCGTCTTTTCAGCACCCTCTATATCGCCACCCGGCGCGTTCCTGGCTCCATGGCCGTCGCTGCCCTCATTACCTGCACCCTTTTTGCAACGGCCACAGGCATTGTCGGCGCGGTCGTGACACTCATGGGCTTGCTGGCGTTTCCCGCCATGCTGAAGGCGCGTTATGACGTCAGATATGCCTCGGGAGTGATCTGCGCGGGTGGAACCCTCGGCATCCTCATTCCGCCGTCCATCCTGCTCATCGTGTATGGCGCGACGGCGGGTGTGTCGGTGGTCCGTATGTATGCGGCAGCCCTGTTTCCAGGACTGCTGCTTGCCGGCCTCTATCTGGTCTATGTGGTGGCGAAGGCGATGCTGCAGCCACAGGTGGCGCCGAAGCCGACCCGAGACGAGGTAGGGCACTATTCGGTCGTGCAAATCAGCTGGATGCTGCTGACTTCCTTCGTGCCGTTGGCGGTGCTGATCCTCGCGGTGCTCGGTGCTATTCTCTTCGGCTTCGCCACGCCTTCGGAAGCTGCCGCCATCGGCGCGCTCGGTGGCGTCGTGCTGGCCGCTGCCTACCGGGCCCTGACCTGGCAACGCCTGAAGGAGTCCGTCTATTTGACGGCGCGCACGACCGCGATGGTGTGCTGGCTATTCGTCGGCTCCGCGACCTTCGCCTCGGTCTTTGCCTATCTGGGAGGCCAGCAACTGATCAGCGATTTCGTCACCGGCCTCGACATGTCGCCGCTGATGTTTCTGATCGTCGCCCAGATCATCATCTTCATCCTGGGCTGGCCGCTGGAATGGACAGAGATCATCGTGATCTTCGTTCCGATCTTCCTGCCGCTGTTGGCGCATTTCCAGATCGATCCGCTGTTTTTCGGCGTGCTCGTCGCGGTCAACCTTCAGACGGCCTTTCTGTCGCCGCCCATGGCGATGTCGGCCTACTACCTCAAGGGCATTTCGCCGCCGCATGTCCAGCTTTCGGACATTTTCCGCGGAATGATGCCCTATATGCTGATCGTTATCCTATGCATGGTCATCATCTACATCTTCCCGCAGATCGTGTACGGGCTGCCCAACCTGATCTACGGGGGCTGAGACGGGGATGCCGCGGCGAGTGGAGGACGACAGATGACCTTGAGCCGTATCCTGGCCGCCCTGGCATTTGTTGTTTTCCTGGCGTTTTTCGGCGTCGTGATCCGGTTCGTGCCGCATCCAGATCTGGGCGTTGCAATCGGCATCGGCATCCTCCTTGCGGGCTACGATCTCTGGAGCCAACTGAGATCTCGCGCGAAGTAATCGCCAGATCGGGGGCGGGGAAGCTGCTTGCTGCAGCGTCGATCAGCCAGTGTGACGACGCCGAGAGTCCTGGCTTCCGAGTCGTGAGAGTCGCGGCAGAAGATTTATCAAGGCCGCGTCCACGCTCCAACGGCCCACCGCCTCAGCCGGCGTGACGGATGAATTTCGGGTCACGACCCATTCCAGTGCCCCCTATGCCTTCAACCAGCCAACTTTCCGCAGAATAGTTTCGGCAAGTTCCTGAGGCGCCTTGCCGTCCGTGGGGACAACCAACGCACCTCCGGCATCTTCGCTCGCCATGCGCCTGGCTTGTCGAAGCGAGCGCTGCACCTGCTCTTGCGCCCCTGATCCAATCTCACGCTGCGCCAGACGCGCCAATATCGTGGGCTCCCTGGCGACCAAACGAACCACCGTGATCCGTGCATCAGGTATGGCAGCAAGAATCCACCGTCGGTCGAAATCAAGGTGTAACATTACGCCTGGCATGATCAGGCGCGAATGCCCCAGGGCGCGGTATGTCGACCAGATAGCGGCCAAGTTGATGCTGCTTACGTCGGTAGTTCCGGGCCAGATCCTCTCAAGATCCTCGGCACTGGGGCGCGGAAACACCCTATCAAGTTCGTCCGTCTCGATGACGGCGTGGGCGACTTGCGCCGCGGCGAGTTGAGCGCTCATTTCCCAGCAGAGCGTCGACTTGCCCACGCCGGCTGGCCCGGTAATCAACACAATCTGCACGTCGTCTCCATCATCAAAGCCCCAAGCGAAGACGTTTCCGCGAAAAAAGGACGTCTGCCCGCGAAGCGCCGTCAAGTTATCGCGGTTTTTGGTGGGAAGCCACGGATCGACGTGATTTGAGCTAGGCCTGCTCGCGCGTTGCAACATCGAAAAAGCGCGGGAAAATTCTTCGCCTTCCACGTTGGGTCCATCAGTTTTCGCCGTCGCGCGATAGAAATGCGTTCAGCCGCTCCAGAACGATATCCGGGGCTTCGAGTTGGGGTAAGTGACCGACGCCAGGCAATGTTTCGAACGATGCCTGCGGGATCAGCGCATGAAGCGCTTTGCCTCTCTCCAGCGGAATCCATGGATCGTCCTCGCCCCAGATTATCTTTACCGGACACTGGATATCCCCGAACGCCGGCTCGACTTCGGCGGTATATTTTTCGTCGGCTTGCGCGAATTGCCGATAGAAGCTTCCTCGTCCCTCCTCGGTAAGCCAGGGCTCGACAAGCTTCTCGAAATCTCCGGAATCGATGTCGTTTACGATCGCCCCTTTGATATAGGCCTCCACGACCGCTCTGTGGATATGCGGCGGCAGGCCCAGAAAGGCATCCACATGGCGACCGACATGATCGAAGAACTCCGATCCCCAAGGGCGCATGGCGACGACATTCATTAGAACGTACCGCTCGAACTCGCAGCCATGCAACAGATGCGCCCGTAGCGTCGTCGCTCCGCCGAAATCATGGGCAACGACCATAGGCTGCTCAAGGTCCCAATGCGCAAGCATCTCGGCGAATACTTTTCCTTGCACATCGAGTGAGGTGCGCTGCTCCGCGGCTTTGTCGGATCGCCCGTATCCGGGCATGTCGTACCAATGGACACAATACCGCCTTGCAAGGTCTGGAATGATCCGATGCCATGAGAACGAAGACCACGGCCAGCCGTGAGCCAGCACAAGCGCGGGTCCACTGCCAAATTGACCCGCTGCCACAACACCCGCGGATGTTTCGACGGTCTCATCGAGTTTCCACGACATCAGACATTCTCCTAGCACTCAGGACAGCGTCCAGACGAATTGGTTCGCAAACCATACCGTTCGAGACCGCTCTCCACTCGTTGCTGGAACCCAAACCGAGACGCTAACGGTGCCAGCCTTCGATCTGCAGATTGCCCAGCCGCGCAGCCTCCTCGCGTGGAACGGAGCGTCGGGCTGGGAAAAGGTCCAGACGTGCCTTCAGGATCGCGCGCCCTGTACTGCCGTTCACCGTAGAATTGATCAGGCCGGCTCCTGGACGATCTCGGCTGCCGCCGCCCGCGCATGCTCGCAATGGACCGTCATCGGGCGAGCGGCGTCCTTCAAACCTGCTCGGCGCGGGCCGCGCGCCGGCGGCGCTCGCTCTTCTGGGTCTCGACGATGCGCACCCGCTTGACGCGGCGCGGGTCAGCGTCGAGCACAAGGAATTCGAAACCGGGTATGGCCTGCACCACTTCGCCGCGGGCTGGAACACGGCCAAGCGTGTTGAAGATCATGCCGCCGATCGTGTCGACATATTCGCCATGCTCGCCGGCAGCGAAATCCTCGCCGATCATCTTGGTGACATCCTCGATCTCGGCCTTGCCGTCGACGACGAACACGCCCTCGCCGGTCTGGGTGATCATCGGCTCGTCCTCGTCATGCTCGTCCTCGATGTCGCCGACGACCATCTCGACGATATCTTCGAGCGAGACCAGACCATCGGTGCCACCATATTCGTCGATGACCAGCGCCATCTGGGTGCGCATCGCCTGCATCCGTCCCATGAGATCGGAGGCAAGCATCGACGGCGGCACGAAAAGCACTGGGCGGATGAGATTCAAGTCGCCGATGGTGCGCGCGAGATCGACCTTGGCAAGATCGAGAAGCGTGGTGGCGGCGGCTTTCCTGGTCGTCCTGCCCCTTTTGACACGGGCGATCTTGGTGATGTGAGCGAGCACGTCGCGGATGTGGACCATGCCGCGCGGGTCGTCGAGCGTCTCCGAATAGACCGGCATGCGGGAATGGCCGGACTGCTCGAATAGTCCAAGAAGATCGCCGAGGTTGGTCGTGATCTCGACCGCCTCGATGTCGGCGCGCGGCACCATGACGTCCTCGACGCGCACCTCGCGCAGGCGCAGGATGTTGTTGAGCATGGCCCGTTCGCCGGGCGAAAAGGCGCCGGCATCGCTCGCCGTTTCGGCAAGCGCGTCGGCTATTTCCTCACGCAGGCTGGTGCCGTTGCGTTGCCTGAACAGGCCGAGCACGCGATCGAACAGGGAAGGACCGGCAGGCGATGGCTCGCTGGCGAAGCTGCCGGTCGTGGTACTCGGACTAGAGCCCTCTTCCGTCTGTTCGGATGGCTTGGTCGCACTGCCGGCGTCTGGGCGGGCGGCAGTTTCTGGTTTGTCGTTCATCGTCGTCCGGTCATTTGATCTTTTTAGTTACGCGTAGGGATCGGGAATGGCAAGCCTCGCAAGCGCTGCGCGTTCAACGGCTTCCATCTCCTCGGCCTCGGCGTCGGTCTCGTGATCGTGGCCCAGCAAATGCAGCAGGCCGTGAATGACGAGATGGGTGATATGGTTGTCGAGAGGCTTGTCTTCCAGTGCGGCCTCCCGCGCGACGGTCTCGGCGGCCAGCACGATGTCGCCCAGCATGGGCGGTAGCGGTCCGCCCTTCCCGAGCGGAAAAGCCGGGAAAGACAGGACGTTGGTCGGTTTGTCCTTACCGCGCCAGCCAACATTGAGGTTGCGGATATGGGCATCGTCAGAAAAGACGATGCTGAGCTCGGAACGCCCGGCAGCGCCGGTTTCGGCAAACGCAGCGGCAACAGCGCGATCGACCAGCCGCGTCAGCGCGGCCTCATCGGGCCAGTTGCCCGCTTCGACTGCTATATCGATGTCGACGGGAACCGGAAGATCCCCGCCTACAAACGTTTTGTCCTCAGCCATAAGGCCTCAGCCTTCGGTGCCCAAGCCCCGGGCCAGCTTGCCGTCGCGGTCGTAGGCCTTGACGATCTCGGCGACCAACGGATGCCTGACGACGTCGCCTTCGTTGAAGCGCACCGTCACCATGCCGGTGACGCCGTCGAGGATCCTGAGCGCCTCGACCAGACCGGATTTGGTGTTTTGCGGCAGGTCGATCTGGGTCGGATCGCCGGTGACGATCATGCGCGAATTCTCACCGAGACGCGTCAGGAACATCTTCATCTGCATCGGCGTGGTGTTCTGCGCCTCGTCGAGGATGACGGCGGAGTGGGCCAGCGTGCGGCCGCGCATGAAAGCCAGGGGCGCGATCTCGATCACCTCGGCGGCAATCGCCCGCTCGACCTTGTCGGCCGGCATCATCTCGTAAAGCGCGTCGTAAAGTGGCCTGAGATAAGGATCGACCTTCTCCTTCATGTCGCCGGGCAGGAAGCCGAGCCGCTCGCCGGCCTCGACGGCCGGCCGCGACAGCACGATGCGCTCAACCATGCCGCGTTCGAGCAGCATCGCCGCATGCGCCACCGCCAGGAAGGTTTTTCCCGTACCAGCCGGGCCGATGCCGAAGACGAGTTCGGACCGCTCCAGCGCGCGCATATAGGCGTCCTGGTTGAGCGAACGAGCGTAGATCGTCTTCTTGCGCGTCGATATCTGGGCGGCGGACACCTTGCCCTTGCGCTCCAGCGTTGGCAGCGTCAACTGGTCGTCGGCAGCGATCGCCATGCGCACGGCACCGTCGACGTCCGACTGGCCGATGTCAGCGCCTTTCTGGAGAATACCGTAGAGATTATCCAGGGCGCGTCGCGCCTGTTCGGCGGCCGAGGCGGAGCCCTTGATGGTCAGCTGGTTGCCTCGCGAACGGATATCGACGCCAAGCTTTTGCTCGAGCCTGGCCAGATTCTCGTCGAACTGGCCATAAAGGGCGCTGGCAAGCTTGTTGTTGTCGAAAGTCAGAACGATGTGCGCCATATCCGAAGCCCCCGATGGTAGGTTTTGGGGCAGGTTCTTCACTTCCGCAGCGCTCAACCGTCTCTCCTCATCTGCCGAGACCCTCAGGCCAATTCGGCGAACAGGCTGTTGTAACCCGTTTTCGTGATTCGTACCTTGATAATCTCACCGATTTCGCCGGAGTTTTCATCAACAATAACCGGCTGCAGCCACGGCGAGCGGCCGACCTTCTGACCGGCCTGGCGGCCCGGCTTCTCGATCAGCGTGTCGATGGTGCTGCCGACCAGGCTCGCGCCGAAATCCTGCTGCTGCTTCAGCAGCAGCGCCTGCAGCCGCTGCAGGCGCTCGTCCTTGATTGCTTCCGGCACGTGATCGGCCATTTCTGCGCCCGGCGTGCCAGGGCGGGGTGAATATTTGAACGAGAAGGCCGAGGCATAGTTCACCTGGCGCACCATCTCCATCGTCGCCTCGAAATCCGCTTCGGTCTCGCCGGGAAAGCCGACGATGAAATCGCCCGAAAGCGCGATATCGCTCCGCGCGGCGCGGATCCGGTCGAGCAGCGTCAGATAGTCCTTTGCCGTATGCCTGCGGTTCATCGCCTTCAGGATGCGGTCGGAGCCCGATTGCACAGGTAAGTGCAGATAGGGCATCAGCGCCGGCAAGTCACGGTGGGCGGCGATCAATTCGTCGTCCATGTCGCGCGGATGGCTGGTGGTGTAGCGCAAGCGCGCCAGCCCGGGAATCTCGGCCAGCCGGAACAGCAGGCGGCCAAGACCCCATTCTTCCGCGTTTTCGCCCTCGCCATGCCAGGCATTGACGTTCTGGCCAAGCAGCGTCACCTCGCGCACGCCGGCTTGCGCCAGCCGCTCGGCCTCAGTGACGATCTGCGCCACCGGCCGCGACACTTCCGAGCCTCTTGTATAGGGCACGACGCAGAAGGTGCAGAACTTGTCGCAGCCTTCCTGCACGGTCAGGAATGCGGTGACGCCGCGCTTGATGATATCAGCGCGCTTCGGCTGCGGCAGGTGCTCGAACTTGTCCTCGATGGCGTAGTCGGTCTCAACGATCTTTTCGCCGCCTCGCACCCGTGCCAGCACGTCGGGCAGCCGGTGATAGGTCTGCGGGCCGATGACGAGATCGACGGCCGGCGAGCGGCGGATGATCTCCGCCCCCTCTGCCTGCGCCACGCAGCCGGCGACACCGACCAGCATCTCGCGGCCGGCCCGCGCCCGTTCGGCCTTCATCTCACGAATGCGGCCGAGTTCGGAATAGACCTTTTCGGCGGCTTTCTCGCGGATATGGCAGGTGTTGAGCAGCACCAGATCGGCCTCGCCGATGGTATCCGTCGCCGTATAGCCATCAGCGGCCAATGCGTCGGTCATACGCTGCGAATCGTAGACGTTCATCTGGCAGCCATAGGTCTTAAGGAAGACCTTTCTGGTCGCGGCAGCTGGTGCTGCCTCGGCCGCAGTACCGATGTCGTCCGGCTCTATCGTGATCGTGTTCAAGTCCATCCGGCGGCTTCTAACGCCTTTTGGTGACAAAAAACAGACGATTCTGCCCTACAGCGCCGCGCGTCGTCTTGGACGCGCAAAGGACTCTGTAGCACTCTGACTTGAGTACGCTGTTCCGGCTTACCGGCTCGGACGTGGATCGGCGAGCGCCGCCCGCATCATGTCACGCACCTGACTTTCCATCAGCCTTGCCGTCTCCTTGCGATTGGAGCCCTTTGAAAAGGCGACCGGCTCGCCGAAATGCACTTCGACGTCGAGCCCGCCTTGCGCCATCAGCACTTTGAGATGCGGCATCAGATCCTCGTCACCGATCCAGGCGGCAATCGGCCGGTGCCTGCGGCCGAGCGGCACCCCGTGCAGGCGCGTGTAGACGATCGCCACCGGCTGAATGAAGACCTGTTCCGCCGCGCCCTCGGAGATCGCCATCGAAGCGGCGCCGAACAGCGTGCTCTTGAACGACAGGACCATGTTGCCGTCGCCGGTCGACCCTTCGGCGAACAGCACCATGGCGTCGCCCTTGGCCATGCGGTTGGCGATCTCGCTCGCCTGGTCACCCGACGAACGTTTGCGCTCGCGCTCGATGAAGACGGTGCGCTGCAGCTTCGACAGCATGCCGATCAGCGGCCACCCTTCCATGTCAGCCCTGGCGATGAACTTCACATCGACCATGGAGCCAAGCACCATGATGTCGGTCCAGGAGATGTGATTGGACGCAACCAATAGCGGGCGCTGGTTGGACAACGTACCCTTGACATGGATGCGCATGCCCAGCGCCCGGATGATGAGCCGGTGCCAGATCTTGAGGATGAACGTTTCCGGCCACCAACCGGTCTTCATCGACAGGATCTGCAACGGCACGAGGATCAACGAGCCGGCGATGACGAGGCCCATCGCCAGGAAAGTCCTGATTTTTCCGATCATGCGGTCTTGGCCCTGCCCCGGTTTCTAGATTGTTTTTGCGCAACACCAGGAAAACCGCTCCACATTTTTCCTGGAATTGCTCTAGAACGACGTGCGTCCACTTTCGGGCCTGCGCTAGCGAAGATCGCGGCGCATGACAAGCGCTCCGGTCGGGCCATGCTCGGGCGACCTGTAATAGTTGGCACGTTTGCCGACCTCGCGGAATCCCAGCCGCCGGTAGAGCGCGATCGCGGCGACATTGGTCTCGTCGACCTCTAGGAAAAGCGCCTCGGCGCGTTGCGCATGCAGTTCGCGCAGCACGGCGTCCATCAATTGCCAGCCGAGCCCCTGGCGGCGATGGGAGCGCGCCACAGCGACCGTCAGGATCTCGCCTTCGCCGGCAGCCAGGCGCGCCAACACGAAGCCGACCGGCGGCTTGGCACCCTGTCCGGTTTCGCGCGCGGCATAGCCGAAAACCGTGTCCTGCTCGAGCAGTGCGGCGAATTCGCCGTCGGTCCAAGGCCGGACGAAATCCTCGCGATGCAGCACCGAAACGGCCGGGCTGTCGGCAATCGTCAGCGGTTCGAGCGCATAGTCCCTGCGGCGCGGCTGGAAGAAAGGAATGCGCATCAGTTTTTCTTCCTCGCCAGCGTAAAGCCCGCCTGCGGCTTGGCGTCGGCGCCGCGCAAATAAAGCGGCTTTGGCTTTTCGCTTTCGTGCTTTCTACCGGCAATTTGGCTGGCGGCCAGCCGGGCAAAGACGGCGATGTCGGCTGTGGCACTTGTCGGGCCGATATCGAAGGCGTGCCCGCCCGAGACAGCGATTTGCGTGGCAGCCGTGCCGGCCAGAACCGGAAAACTGTTCGCCGCGATGGTGGCGGCTTGCGAGAGCGTCGTCACGGCCGGACCATAGCGCAGAATCGAGACTTCGTCGTAAAGCGCGGCGTGGATCTCCTCACGGCCGGCGTCGAGCGCGGCCAGCACCGCGCGGCCGGGAAAGGTCTCTTTCGCTTGCGCCGCCAGCACTTCCAGCGTCGTCACCCCGATCGCCGGGATTTTCAGCGCCAGCGCCAGGCCCCGCGCCGCCGAGACCCCGACGCGCAGTCCGGTGAAGGAGCCCGGCCCGGTGGAGACAGCGATGGCGCCGAGGCCGGCATAGTCGGCCCCGCCGGTCTTCAACGCCTTTTCGATCACGTCCATCAGATGCTCGGCATGGCCCTTGCCGAGATCGAGCACCGAACGGCCGAGCTCTTTCCCGGCCGCCGTGTCGTAGACACAGGCGGCGCAGAGATTGGCGGCACAGTCGATGGCAAGCAACTTCATGAGACGGCCAGTTGGAGCACCCGCTTGGGCACAGGGTTCGAAAAACAATTTCCCTGTGCCCGCCATGGCTCATCCCCGCAAGGGAATAATGCATAAAATCGTTTGGCGGCTTCGCTTCGACCTCGCCTGAAGGCGTAACTTTTGGCGAACGTAACCGTCAGGAAACCGGTGCCGGGAGTTATCCGATCTGCTCGATGCGCAGCATGTGATTGTCCCAGACACAGTCCGGCTCGGACCGTGTTGCGCCACCGGCTTCGACGATTTCGCCGGTGCCCGTCGTCGCCATGAAGCTCGTCTTGTCGGGCGCCACGCCGCAGACCTCGGCCAATGCGCTGGTGGCGACGATCCGGCCGCTGGCTGCATCGATCACCGCAAGCGAGTTGCCTTCCGGCGAGGATACGGCGACCGTGCCGGCGGCGGGGTTGGCGGCGACCGAGCCGATGTAGTTCCTGAAGCCGGAAAGCACGTCCTGCGGCATGTCGAGCAGTTGCAGATCCTTGCCGCGTGCGGCGCGGCCGACCAGCAGCGGACGATCGGTGCCCGGTCCCCTATACTGGCAGCCGAACCAGACCGTGCCGGATTTATCGGCATCCATGTGACGGATCGAAAGCTGATGCAGCTCCGGCGGCAATTCGTGCTTTTCGATGAGGTCGCCGGTGAGGCGGTCGACCAGCACATAGGAAGGCTTCATCGTTGCGATGTTGAGCTCGGCGCGGCCGTAATCCGGATGCGTCTCGATACCGCCATTGGCGACGGCAATCGTCCTGCCGTCACCCAGCAGCAGAAGCTCGTGCGAACCCATGCCGTAGGTCGGGAACTCACCGACGCGCTTGAATTTCGCGCGCGCGTCATAGACGCCGACCACGCCGGCGGCGTTGTCGAAATCGTTCTCGGTGGCGTAGAGCAGCGCACCGTCGGTCGAAAACACGCCGTGGCCGAAAAAATGCCGGCCGCTGAGGCTGGCAATGGTCAGCGGCTCATCGCGGCCTGTGTGGTCGAAGACCACGGCGAAGGTGCCGGGTTGCCTGGCAAAGACCACGGAGCGCTTCGACACCGGATCGAAAGTAACGTCGTGACCACGGGCGGGCAGGTCGATGGTGTGCAGGACCTTGCCGGCCTCGGACAGGATGGCCGCGCCATAGCTGCCGTCGCGCTTGACGAAAGCCGTGGCGAAGATGGCGTCCGTGCTAAGCGTCTTCGCCCATGCGGACGGCGCCACCGTGGCTACGAAGCCAATGCCTGCGGCCCTGAGGAAATCACGGCGATCGATCAGCGGCGTGCGCATGCTCAGTCGCCGTCGAGCGACGAGAAGCCGGCGGTCAGGCCGAATTCGGCGGTCAGCCTGGTGCCGATCAGGGTCGTCAGGCTGGATGTCACCAGCGAGAAGTGATCGAGCTTCTGGCGCAGTGCCGGGTCGGCGAGCGCCTTGTCGATTGGACCTCTGATGGCCGCAGCGTCGGCGGCCCCGTTGACAAGCTGGATGTGGATGGATTCCGCCATCCAGCGCGCGTCAGGCGACAGCGCATCGCCAAGCTGCGAGGCCTGGAACAGCGCGTCCATGCCCGAAAGATTGCCGGTCAGCGAACGCGCCGTATTTTGCGACCGCCAGTAGATCGCCTGTTTCGGCTTGTCGGCTTGCGGATTGCTGCCCAGAAAGCCTTTCAGGCGCACGTCGCGGACCATTTCCAGCTCGTTGATGAAGACGCCGACCAGTTCGGTCACCGCTTCCGTGCCGTCGCGGTAGAGCGCGTTTTGCGGGCCCGGATTGGCCCAAAGCGCTGCAAAACCGTTTGGCTTGTTCCAGGCGTCGCTGACGTCGGCGGCAATCGTTTCGATGTTGCCGGCAACGGCGGCGCCGTAAGCGCAGCGATAGGGATCGTCCTTGTCGGCGAGCTGCTCGGCGCCATCACCGTAAAGCACGAATTCCAACGCGCCGAGCCCTTGCATGGCGACACTCTTTGTCGCCAGCTGGGCCGGATCGGCGGCGGTCTTATCTTTACCGGCCAGCGCCGCCTGCACCTGTCTCAGGCCGATGCTCTTGCGGTCCGGCCAGAACAGCATGCGCTCCAGCTGGTTGTTCTCGGTTATCGGTCCAATGCGAATGATTTCCACGACCGACCACGCATCCACAGTGCCGGAGAATTCCGTGCGCGCCGCATCGAGAAGGTCTTGCGAGGGCGCGTCGCAAAGCGCGCGCATTGCCTTGGTCAGGCTGTTCGCATGGTCATGCAGGCGTGCATAGGCTGGGCGGACAAAGCCGTCGATCGCCCGCTGGATCACGTCGGAGGCCTTGACCGCGGCGGATGCCGGCAACGCGCCGGCGAGGATCAGCGGGAGAACCAGGGCAAGCGCTAAGCAGGCATTCGTGGGCTGGCCCACGAATGCCTGCTTAGATGCTTTTGTTTGTCGCAGGTTCCTGCCGCAAAACCGTGGGACACTTTTGCGGAACCTGCTTAGACGCTTCGACATCACAACGACTCCAGGAATTTGACCAGTGCGTCGCGATCAGCCGCATCGGCGGCGGCAAAGCGGTCGCGCGCCTTCTGCCCCTCGCCGCCATGCCACAGGATCGCCTCGGCCAGAGTGCGCGCGCGCCCGTCATGCAGGAAGAAGCTGTTGCCGTTGACGGTCTCGGTAAGACCGATGCCCCAGAGCGGCGGCGTGCGCCATTCGCTGCCGGTAGCCTCGCCCACCGCCTGCCCGTCGGCGAGGTCCGGTCCCATGTCGTGCAGCAGGAAGTCGGAATAGGGCCAGATCAGCTGGAAGGCCTGCGCCTTATTGGGGGTGCCGCGACGGGTGACGAATTTCGGCGTATGGCAGGAAATGCAGCCCATGTCGTAGAACAGCTTCTTGCCGGCCAGCACTTCGGGCTTGTCGAGATCGCGCCGCGCCGGCACGGCGAGGTTTTGCGAATAGAAGGTGACGAGATCCATGACCGGCGGCGGCGCCTCGACCGGGCCGAGGCGCTCCTGCACGCCGTTTGGCATGGCAAGACATGCCTTTTCGGCCGCGCTGCAATCGCCCCAGTGGTTCGGCACTTCCGGCGTCGAAATGCCGATGTCGCCGGCGAATGCGTCCGCTGCTTGCTGGCGGATCGATGGGGTCTGCCCCTTCCAGCCGAAGCGGCCGATCGTCGGCTCGCCGCTCTGGCTGTCGCGTACGATGTTGGGCTTGCCGGAAATGCCATCACTATTCCGATCGTCCGGATCGGCATGGGCGAGAATGTCCGCCGGGGCGATCTGCTCGACCAGACCGAGGCCGATCATCGGCGGCGTCAGGCGCGGCGAAAGCGTGGTGCGCGGATCGAGCGGTCCGTTGGCGAGATCATCGACCGAATAGCTCGGCTTGCGCAGCGAAACCACGGTGCCGTCCGGCAGCGTGACTTTCTGCTCCTGATAGTCGACACGCATCCTGCCTTCGCCGCGAAGGCCCGGAACGGCCAGGTCCTGCAATTGCGAGCCATAGACCGGATCGGGGAAGTTGAGCACCTTGCGGGCGGCCAGCGCGGCTTTCTCCTCCTCGGTGCTCGCCTGGCGCGCCAGCCGCAGGAACATGGAGGTGGTCGCGCTTTCGCCTTCCGGCGGATGACCGCGACCGTCCTTCAGATGGCAATTCTGGCACGCCCGTTCGTTGAACAGCGGCCCAAGACCATCTGATGCCTGCGTCGAAGAGGGCGATGACACCCAGTTCTTGCGGAAAAGGGCATTGCCGAGCTTGAAGGTGCCCTCTTCCTCGAAGGTGATATTGGCCGAGGATTGCGAGAAAGCGTCCTTATTGGCATCTTTGCGCGATGTGCCGGCGCCGCCCTGCATCGGCTCGAACTGTTCGGGCTTGGAAAAATCCTTGGTCGGCTTTGTGATGGCAATGACGCGCGCCAGATCCTTCGGCGTCAGATCGCTGCGGCTGGTGGCGAGGCCCGCCGGTTCGGGTGCGCCGGCCAGCGCCGAGGCCGTCAGCGCAACCACTCCGGCAAGCGAAAGCCCGCGAAGCCATCTGTGTCGCGGGTTTTGCTGGGGCGGCAGGCCGCAATCCTCGGCCCGCCGCAAGCGGCGCAAGAAATCTAAGGGGCGCCGCATTCCCGCATGTCCCTATTCCGCCTCGTCGGCCGATGCGGCGTTGAGCTGGCCATATTTTTCCTCGCCGATCGAGGCGAGCAGGTCGAGTTGCGTCTCGAGGAAGTCGATGTGACCTTCCTCGTCTGACAGCAGGTCCTCGAACAGCTTCATCGTCACGTAGTCGCCTGCTTCGTCACAAATCTCGCGCGACCGTTTGTAGGCAGTGCGCGCGTCGTATTCGCCGGCAAGATCGGATTCGAGCACTTCCTTGACATTCTGTCCGATGCGCAGCGGCGCTACCGACTGCAGGTTCGGATGACCTTCAAGGAAGATGATGCGGGCCACGAGCCTGTCGGCATGGTGCATCTCCTCGATCGATTCAGCGCGTTCCTTTTTCGCCAGCTTAGCGTAGCCCCAGTCTTCCAGCAGCCGGAAATGCACCCAGTACTGATTGACCGCTCCAAGTTCCAGAAATAGAGCCTCGTTAAGCCGCTCTATGATCTGCTGTTCGCCTTTCATGGGTTCTGCTCCCGTATTGGACGCGCAGGCCTCTGACGCGATCCAGGTGTGAAACGACATCCACGCCGCTCGCCTCCGAGCGGGCGTGGTAATTTTCGGTTACCCGAATGATCGTTTCGACCACATTTGGGAAGCAGCCGCAACAGCGACCACGCTTCTGCATGGCATGATAGATCTTCGCCGGTACGATAAGCTGCCAGGGATCCTGATCCAGCAGCCCGACGATCGTCTGCTCAATCTCCTTTTCGGTGATGATGTTGCAATGGCAGATCAGCATTATTTGCTCTGTATGGCTGACGGCGCTTGCTCGGCGCCGTGTGGCTTGTTTCTTGGTCGAGCCTGATCCCGAAAACCGGTTCGGGATCTTGCTCAGCTTTTGACGCCTTACTGGAACACCTTGTCGGGCGCGTCGAGGCTGTCCGACCCCTCGAAGGCGATGGCATTGAGTTTCAGGGTGCCGACGGCGCGTTCGATCGACTTGGTCTGGTCGACCAGTGCGTCGATCGCCGCCTGCACGGTGGCGTTGCCCTCGGTGTTGCCTTCTCCAATCTGCTGGTCATAGGCCTCGCCGCCAAGCGCCCGCGCCTTGATGGCTTCCATCTTGGCGACGGTGACATCCAGCTTGTCCGACAGTTCCTTGTCGATCGCCGGATCGGTCTCCTTGACCATGTCGGATACCGAGGGCCCTTCGACGACGGTGCCGTCGAGGCGCGTGTAGCTGCCACGATAGGCGGCGCGAATGCCGACGGCATCGTAGAGATGGGAATCGTAGGTGTTGTCGGAGAAGCAGTCATGCTCCTCTTCCGGATCGTGCAGCAGCAGGCCGAGCTTCATGCGCTCGCCGGCGAGTTCGCCATAGGACAGCGAGCCCATGCCGGTGAGGATGGTCGAGATGCCGGCTTTCGGCTCGCTATCGGTAAGGTTCTTGCGGGCGGCGCCGCCTTCCTTCCAATCGTTGACCATGTCCTGCAGATCGGAAACCAGGAGGTCGCTGGCCGACTTCAGATACTGCGCGCGACGATCGCAATTGCCGCCGGTGCAGTTGGCGAGATCATAGTCCGTATAGGGCCGTTCGCCGGCGCCCGGGCCGGTGCCGTGCAGGTCCTGGCCCCACAGCAGGAATTCGATGGCGTGATAGCCGGTCGCCACATTGGCCTCGATGCCGCCGGCCTCCTGCAGCGTTGAGGAAAGGAACTCCGGAGTAAGATTGGTGGCGTCGATCTTCTTGCCGTCGATCTCGATCGACTTGTTGGCGATCACATTGGCGGTGTAGAGCGCATTGGCGTCCGACTCGGTGCCGTAGCCGGCGGCGACATAATCGATCAGGCCTTCGTCCAGCGGCCAGGCATTCACCTTGCCTTCCCAGTCGTCGACAATGGCGTTGCCGAAGCGGTAGACTTCGGTCTGCTGATAAGGAACGCGCGACGCCCTCCAGGCCTCGCGGGCGGCAGTCAGCGTTTCCACCGAAGGCTTGGCGAGCAGCGCATCGACAGCCTTGTCGAGCGCCTGCGCCGTGGTCAGCGAATCCTCATATTTGGCGAGCGCAATATCGGAATAAGTCTTGATGACCGCCTTGGCGTCGGTTTCCGCCTTGGCCGGCAACACGAATATCGCCGCCGTCAAGGCCGCCGTGGCGCCGATCGCTGCGAGCCTGCTGCCATATCGCGCCGTGATCATCGCTCTCATGATTGTCATCTCCCTCGGGAATTCAGTGAAATGCCGGCGCTAAAGGCGCATCGACAGATAATCGGCGCCAAGGCAAGTCCATGCCATTGGGCGAGAAACAGGCCGCGACATGGCGCGGTTTGCGGAAGAAAGACATCGAAATGCCTCCAATCGAAAGGGTTCAAGGCCCAGACATCAAAGGGATGCGCTTGACACGCAAGCTTCCATAAAGCGATGAAGGCGCCGGAAGTCAATCAATTTCAGAAAGAAAAGCCAATCGAAACAACATTTTAGAATTATTCTAAACTGCAAGTGTCAACTTTAGCCGCATATATTGTGCCGTCATTGAACAGCACTCTTGGCGGACCGCCGTTCCGGGTGCGACTTGCAAAGGCGGTCTTGCGGCGGCGTCAGACAATTGCCACTTGGCGAGACGTCCTAGACTTGGATCAAGGAATTGGGGCTACGATGAAAAACGGTGTGGTCATTGTCGGTGCGGGTCATGCGGGCGTGCAAGCGGCCGCCAGCCTGCGCGAGGACGGTTACGACGGGCCCGTGATCCTGGTCAGCGACGAGAACGAGCTGCCCTACCACAAGCCGCCGCTGTCGAAGACCTTCATCAAGGATCAAGAGGCCAAACCGCAGCCCCTGCGCGGCGAGGCCTTTTATACCGGCAGCGCGATCGACTACCGGCCGGGCATTCGCATCGATCGCATCGATGCCGGCGACCGCAGGCTCGAAATATCAGGTGGTGGCATGCTGCCGTTCGATCGGCTCATCCTGGCGACCGGTTCGCGACCGCGCATCCTGTCGCTGCCGGGTTCGGATTTTTCGGGCGTTGTGTCGCTGCGCTCGCTCGCCGACGCGCGCCTGGTCCGCGAATTGAGCGCGCAAAGCGGGGATGTCGTCATCCTCGGCGGCGGCTTTATCGGGCTGGAGATCGCCGCGACGCTCAAAGCGGCCGGCCGCAAGGTCACCGTGGTCGAGGCGGTCGACCGGCTGCTCGGCCGGGCGGTGGCGCCGGTCATCGCGAGCCATGTGCGGCAGCGGCTGGAAGCGATCGGTGTCCGCATCCTCACCGGCGCCACGGTTGCGCGGCTGGAAGGCGAGAACGGCCAAGTCTCGGCTGCAATCACCGCATCCGGCGAGCGGCTGCCAGCGCAGATGGTCATCATCGGCGTCGGCGTCGTGCCGAATGTCGAACTGGCCGAGGCAGCAGGCATCACGATCGCCAACGGCATCCGCGTCGATCCGCAGATGCGCACGTCGGTGCCCGAAATCCTCGCCATCGGCGATGCCGCCTCCTACCGGCACTGGCTCACCGGCGGCGATGTGCGACTGGAATCGGTGCAGAATGCGACCGACCAGGCGCGTCTTGCCGCGCGCACGATTCTCGGCCATGCGGACGCCTTCGGAGCGGTGCCATGGTTCTGGTCCGATATCGGCGACATGAAGCTGCAGATGGTCGGCCTGATTTCGGGCGGCGACAACCATGTCGTGCTGGGCGACGTCAACGAGAACAAATTCTCCATCTATCACTATGCTGGAAATCGTCTGCTCGGCATCGAATCGGTCAACCGGCCGGGCGACCATATGCTTGGCCGCAAGATGCTCGGCGCCGGCTTCTCGCCGACGCCGCAGATGGTCGCGACCGGGCCCGACGGACTGAAGGCGGCGCTCGCCGCCTTCCAGCAGGAAGAGCCTGTCCGCGCCGCCGAATAGGATATGTTGATATTCAGGTGATGCCAGCCTGCGAACGGCGGTTTCCTGCGCTTCCGGTACTCACGTACCCAAAAGTACGCTCCGTTCCGGTTCTCGGAACCCACCATTCTCGGCTCGGCCTGACCTGAATCTCACCACATCCCGGAGCAGACGAGTGTCAGGCGGCGCGAACTTCGCGGATCGAGCTTTCCAGGATGTCGAGCGCTTCGTTCATGACGCCGTCCTGGATGGTGATCGGCGCCAGGAAGCGGATGACATTGCCGTAGACGCCGCAAGTGAGCAGGATCAGGCCCTTGTCGAGCGCTTTCAGCCGGACCGCATTGGCGATCTCGGCCGACGGCAAGCCCTTTTTCACATCGTTGAATTCGACCGCGTTCATGAAGCCGGGGCCTCTGATATCGACAATCTCCGGCGTGTCGTCGCGGATCGATTGCAGCCGCTGCTTCAGCCGGTTGCCCAGCGTGTTGGCGCGGTCGCAGAGATTTTCCTCGTCGATCACGTCGAGCACGGCGTGTGCTGCGGCAACGCCGATCGGGCTGCCGCCATAGGTGCCGCCAAGCCCGCCGGGGTTCGGCGCATCCATGATCTCGGCGCGGCCGGTAACCGCCGACAGCGGGAAGCCGCCGGCCAGGCTTTTTGCCATGGTGGTGATGTCGGGCGCCACCTCGTGATGATCCATGGCAAACATCTTGCCGGTGCGGGCAAAGCCGGTCTGCACTTCGTCGGCGATCAGCAGCATGCCGTGCTGGTCGCAGATCTTGCGCAGCGCCGTCATAAACTCGCGGGGCGCCTCGTAGAAGCCGCCCTCGCCCTGCACCGGCTCGACGATGATGGCGGCGACGCGGGCCGGATCGACATCGGCCTTGAACAGCCGGTCGAGCGCCGCCAGCGAATCGGCGACCGAGACCCCGTGCAGCGCCACCGGGAACGGCGCGTGGAAGACATCCGCCGGCATGGCGCCGAAGCCAACCTTGTAGGGCACGACCTTGCCGGTCAGGGCCATGCCCATGAAGGTGCGGCCGTGGAAGCCGCCGGCAAAAGCGATGACCGCCGGCCGGCCGGTGGCGTTGCGGGCGATCTTGATGGCATTCTCCACCGCCTCGGCGCCGGTGGTGACGAAGATCGTCTTCTTGTCGAATTTGCCCGGTAGCATGCCGTTCAGCCGCTCGGCCAGCCTGACATAGCTCTCATAGGGCACCACCTGATGGCAGGTATGGGTGAAGCGGTCGAGCTGCGCCTTGACCGCTTCGATCACCTTCGGGTGACGGTGACCGGTGTTGACTACGGCAATGCCCGACGAGAAATCGATGTAGCGGCGGCCTTCCACATCCCAGATTTCCGAGTTTTCGGCGCGGTCGGCATAGATCTGCGTGGTCATGCCGACGCCGCGCGAGATCGACTGGTTCTTGCGTTCGGAAATGGCTGAGTTCTTCATGATCGCCCTTCGCCGGGCCGGCGCCCGTTCTCGTTTGATAGGTATTCAAAACCCTTCTGGCTTTATTTCATGTTTTCCTCAAGTGGGCACCGCCGGCGGGCGATTGGGCCTGCGCGGCCCCGCGCTTTATGTGACATGGCTCGAGATCAAGTAGCCGAACGGCCGGCAAGAGCCACCTGTTCTGGAGAGCGGGGAACCGCTGCAAGCTCCGACTTAGGGCTCTGCTGGATCATCGTTGTCATCAAAGCCCACGGGCGGCGATTTTGCCCGCTGCCAAGGCGATAATTTCGAGCTGCGCCAAGCGTGCCAGCCGTCCGGCAAGTCGGCCAATTCGAGGATGCTCTCATCTCGCTTAACCACTTCCTGCAGCCCGACGATCATTATGTCGCCGTCATCGACGGGTCCGGGCTCGCTGTTGTGAAATTGCCAACTGCCGTCTTCGTCGTCATGCGACACATACGCGATCCAATCATCCCGGCGGAAGATGCCCCTGTCTACGAACACCGCGACATTGGGCGGATCTGAAAACTTCCATTCGCCCATAACATTTCCCCCAAAACAGTCCGGGCGAAGTCACGCCGTCCTCACAAACCCCTCGCTCGCCCTGAGGAGGTTGCGCGTATAATCCTTGGTCACGCGGTGCCCGACAAGCTGGCTTGCCGTGAGATTCTCCACCGCCTCGCCGTTCTGCATCACCATCAGGCGCTCGCACATATGGGTGATGATGGCGAGGTCGTGGCTGACCATCAAGAAGGTCAGCTTGCGCCGCCGCCGAACTTCTTCCAGCAGGTTGAGCACTTCCGCCTGCACCGAAGCATCGAGCGCCGAGGTCGGCTCGTCGAGCAGCAGGATCGAGGGTTCGAGGATCAGGGCACGCGCGATCGCCACGCGCTGGCGCTGACCGCCCGACAATTGATGCGAATAGCGGAAGCGGAAGCCGGTTCCCAGGCCGACCTCGTCAAGCGCCCGCTGGATGCGCTTTTCACTATCGGCGAAGCCGTGGATGGCGAGCGGCTCCTGCAGCAGGCGGTCGACGGTCTGGCGCGGATGCAGCGAGCCATAGGGGTCCTGGAAGACCATCTGCACCTCACGATAGAAAGCCTTGTCACGGCGCGCGCCGAGTCTTTTTCCGTTGACGGTGATGCTGCCCGAAGCGGCCGGTGCGAGGCCGGCGATTGCCCTGAGCAGCGTCGATTTGCCGGAGCCGGATTCGCCGACAAGGCCGAAGGATTCGCCTGATTGCACTTCGAGGCTGACGCCCTTCAGCGCGCGAAACCGGTCGAAGATCACTTCCAGCCTGTCGACGGAAAGTGCTGAAGTCATGCCGCCCACTCCGGCTTGCGGTCGAGCACCGGCAGCGGATGGCGTTCGAAGCCGATCCTGGGCATGCAGTTGAGCAGGCCGCGCGTGTAGGGATGCTGGGCATCGCGGAGTTCCGAGGCCTTGAGCTGCTCGACCACTTTACCGGCATACATGACGATCACCCGGTCGCAGAAGGACGAGACCAGGCGCAGGTCATGCGAAATGAAGATCAGCCCCATGCCGCGCTCGCTCACTAGCTTGTCGAGGATGCCGAGCACGTCGAGCTGCACGGTGACGTCGAGCGCCGAAGTCGGCTCGTCGGCGATCATCATCTCGGGACCGGCGATCAGCATCATGGCGATCATGGCGCGCTGGCCCATGCCGCCCGAAACCTCGTGCGGATGCAGGTCGAAGACACGCGAGGGATCGCGGATCTGCACCGCCTCCAGCATGGCGAGCGCGCGATCGCGGGCTTCGGCCTTGCCAACCTTCTCATGCGTGCGCAGCGTCTCCACGATCTGGCGGCCGATGCTCATCACCGGGTCGAGCGAGTATTTCGGATCCTGCAGGATCATGGCGATGCGTTTGCCGCGCAGCGCTCGGCGATCGCGAGGCGGGGCCGCGAGCAGATCGATGCCGTCGAAGGCAAGTTTGTTGGCGGTGACCTCGGCCTGCGGCGGGGTCAGGCCCATGATGGCGCGGCCGGTCTGCGACTTGCCGGAGCCGGATTCACCAACGATGCCTAGCCGTTCGCGGCCAAGCGAGAAGGAGACGCCGCGCACCGCCTCGATCCGGCCGGTGCGCGTCGGAAAGGTGACGCGCAGATCGTCTACCTCCAGAAGTGTGCTCATCGATAACCGCTCATGGGGCCGCTACTCATTGATCACCACTCCGGGGGTCGAGCGCGTCGCGCAAACCGTCGCCGAGCAGGTTGAAGCCGAGGCTGACGATGAGGATGGCAAAGCCCGGGGCGCCGGCCACCCACCACTGGTCGAGCACAAAGCGGCGGCCCGACGCGATCATCGCGCCCCATTCCGGCAGCGGCGGCTGGGCGCCGAGGCCGAGGAAGCCGAGACCGGCGGCAGTCAGGATGATACCCGCCATGTCGAGCGTCACCCTGACGATCAGCGACGAGATGCAGAGCGGCATGATGTGGCGCAGAACGATGCGGAACGGCGAAGCACCCATCAATTGCACCGCCTTGATGTAATCCGAATTGCGCACGGTCAGCGTCTCGGCACGGGCAATTCGGGCGTAAGGCGGCCATGAGGTGATGGCGATGGCGAGCACCGCATTCTCGATGCCGGGGCCAAGTGCCGCGACGAAGGCCAACGCCAGGATCAGCTTCGGAAAGGCCAGAAAGATGTCGGTAATGCGCATCAGGATCGCATCGATCCAGCCGCCGGCATAGCCGGCGACGGTGCCGACCAGCAGGCCGATAGGGGCGGCAATGACGGCGACGAGAATGACGACGTAGAGCGTCCATCTTGAGCCGAAGATGACGCGCGAAAAGATGTCGCGGCCGAGGTCATCGGTGCCGAACCAGTGCTCGGCACTCGGGGCCAGCAAGCGCGAACCCTTGAGGTCGCCGAATGTCGGCGAATAGGGCGCCAGCACATTGGCAAGGGCGGCGACCACCAGCAAAGCAATGATGATCAGCAGGCCGAGAAACGCCAGCCGGTTGGCGGAAAAGCGACGCCACGCCACATAGGCGCGGCCGAGCCTGGCCTGCATGCGCGAGGCCGGCCGCTCGCTGAGCAGCCAGTCGCGGCGGCTCTGGATCGTCTCAGCGCTCATCGTACCTTGGTCCTTGGATCGAGCACCCGGTAGAGCAGATCGGACAAGAGATTGATGCCGATGAAGACCGAGCCGATGACGATGGTGCCGCCGAGCACAGCGTTCATATCGGCGTTCTGCAGGGAATTGGTGATATAGAGGCCGATGCCCGGCCACGAAAACACGGTCTCGGTCAGCACCGAGCCTTCGAGCAGGCCAGCATAGGAAAGCGCAATCACGGTGACCATCGGCACCGCCGCGTTGCGCAGCGCGTGGCCCCAGATGATGCGTGTTTCGGACAGGCCCTTGGCGCGCGCCGCGACGATATATTCCTGGGCAAGCTCGTTCAGCATGAACGAGCGAGTCATGCGGCTGATATAGGCGAGCGAGAAATAGCCAAGCAGCGCGGCCGGCAGGATGATGTGGCGGAAGGCATCGCGAAACACATCCCACTGCCGCTGCCACAGCGCATCCAGAAGATAGAAGCCGGTGATCGGCGTGAAGGTGTATTCGTAGACGATATCGAGGCGGCCCGGAAAAGCCACCCATTGCAGCCTGGCATAGAACAGCACGAGCGCCAGCAACCCCAACCAGAAGATCGGCACGGAATAACCAACCAGGCCGATGATCCGCACGACCTGGTCGATGATGCTGCCGCGCTTGACGGCGGCCAGCACGCCGAGCGGCACGCCGATGAGTGCACCGATCAGCGTGCCCAGCGTCGCCAGTTCGATCGTCGCCGGAAAGGCGCGGCGGATGTCGGTCATGACAGGATTGGTGGTCAGCACCGATGTGCCGAAATCACCATTCAGGGCATTCTTCACATAGATGTAGAATTGCTCGATCAGCGGCAGGTCGAGCCCCATCTCGCGGCGTGTGCGCTCGACGACATTGGCGGGCGCCCGGTCGCCGAGCACTGCCAGCACAGGGTCGATCGGGATCACCCGGCCGATGAAGAAGGTCACAGCGAGAAGCCCGAGATAGGTGGTTATCGCGATGACCAGGAAACGGGCGATCGACGATGCGACAGCGACGGCACGGGCGCTACCGCGCCCTGCCGTCACTTCGCTTTCAACAGTACTCATGCGGCGCGTCCGCCGGCATCATTCCTTGGAGATCTGGCCGACGAAGTTGGTGTCGAAGCTCGGGCCGAGCGCGAAGCCCTTGAGGTTCTTGCGCAGGCCGGCCACTTCCAGCTGCTGGTGAACGATGATGAAAGGGCTGGTCTCCAGGATCTTCTTCTGCAGATCCTGGTACATTGCGGCGCGCTTGGCCGGATCCTTCTCCAGCAGGGCCGCTTCGGTCTCCTTGGTCAAGTCCGGAATGTCCCAGGCGTTGCGCCAGGCAAGGGTCTTGGTCTTGCCTTCGTCCGAATTGTCGGGGTTGCTGGCGAACGTCTGCGCATTGGAGTTCGGATCGAAATAATCCTGGCCCCACTGGCCGATATAGATGTCGTGGTTGCGGGCGCGGTATTTGGTCAAGGTCTGCTTGCCGTCGCCGGGAATGATCTCCAGCTTGACGCCGGCCTGTCCCAGCGTCTGCTGGAACGATTCCGCCATGCCGGTCACCGGCTGGGTGTTGCGCACGTCCATGGTGACGCTGAAGCCGTCGGCGAGGCCGGCTTTGGCAAGCAGTTCCTTGGCCTTGGCGACGTCGAATTTGAACGGGTTCTCGTCCAGCTCACCAAGCACGCCTTTCGGCAAGAAGCTCTGGTGGATCTCGCCGATGCCCTTGAGAATGGTCGTGCTCAAGGCGTCGTAGTCGACCAGATATTTGAAGGCCCGGCGAACCTCTGGCTTGGCGAGGTTCGGGTTCTTTTGATTGAGGCTGATGTAGTAGACCGTGCCCTTCGGCGCGCTGGTGGTGGTAAGATCGCCATTCTTGGCAATGGCGTCGAGGTCGTTCGGCTCGAGATTGCGGGCGACGTCGATGTCGCCGGCCTCGAGTGCCAGGCGCTGGCCCGAGCTTTCCTTCATGTTGCGATAGATGACGCGGGCAAGCTTGGCCTTTTCGCCGTGATAATTGTCGTTGCGCTCCATGACCACGACTTCGTTGGCCCGCCATTCGCGCAGCTTGAAGGCGCCGGAGCCGGCATAGCCGGTCTTCAGCCAGGCATTGCCGAAGTCGTTGTCGTATTTATAGTCGTCGCTGGGCGTGACCGCGGCGACATGTTCCTTGACCACCTTGGCATCGACGACCGAGGCGACCGTTGCCGACAGACAGTTCAGGACGAAGCTCGGCGCATAGGCCTTGTCGACGGTGAATTGGAACGTCGTGTCATCGACGGCCTTGGCCTTCTCGGTGACGTTGTCGCCATTGATGCCGAACTGCCCGATGATGAAGGCCGGGCTCTTGTCGAGCTTGATAACGCGCTCGAACGAATAGGCGACGTCGGCCGCCGTGATCGGATTGCCTGACGCAAATTTCAGGCCGGGCTTTAGCTTGAAGGTGTAGACCAGGCCGTCATCTGAGACAGCCCAGCTTTCAGCGAGGTCGCCTTTGACCTTGGACGTATCGCTGAGATCGAGGCGGACAAGAAGATCGTAAGTGTTGCCCGTGACCTCTGCGGTCGACAGTTCGAAGGCCTCGCCAGGGTCCATGGAGATGATGTCGTCGATGGCGAAACCCTCCACCAGCGTGTCGGCGGGTGTGACCGCAAAGGCAGGCGCACCGGCCAGAAGCAGCGCGGACATGGCCGCACCCGCGAGCAGGAAGCGGGAGCGTAAAGCAAGCTTTTCCATCATCATTTTAATTGTTCCCTGTTTTTTGTTGACCTGAGTTCCCGGCTCAGGTTGCAGCGTTCTTTGCCTGGCCGAACGACGGCCGCCCCGGACCGTTGTCACGGCAATTTTTGTCCAGTTGGTCCATTACCATATCCGGCGGTTTCCAAGCCGGCAACGAGCATTTGCAACTGGGTTGATCGGGCCGGTATCGGCTGCCTCCGACCATGGGACGCAGGGGTGATGCGCTACTTCAACGCAGTGACCAGATCGGCATTGGGAAAACAGGTGGCGGCGCGACCGTTCTTTGCCTGCCACTTGCCAATCGAGCGGCGCGTCTTGAAACCGGGCAGGCCGTCGGCGCTGCCGACATCGTAGCCCTCGGCTTCCAGCACCCGCTGCAGGGCTGCGATGTCAGACCTGTGGAGCCCGCCGACCGCGCCCCAACTGCCGGAAAAATTATTGTCGCCATGGGCGATGCGGTCGGCGCCGTGACCGATGAAGAGGGCGTAGAGATCGCTGGTATTGTACTGCTTCAGCACGTAGAAATTGGGCGTGACGATGAAGGCCGGACCGCTGCGCCCGGCCGGCATCAAAAGAAAGCCTTCGGCCTTCAACTCGCGCGCCGGAAACGGCCTTGCCGCGACGCGCTTGATGCCCAGATCAGCCCATTCGGAAATCCTCTTGCCCTGGTCCGGACCTTCGAGCGAGCAGGAAACCGCCTCAGGCACAGTCACCTCGAAACCCCAGCCGCGGCCCTTCACCCAACCATAGTGGACGAGATAGTTAGCGATCGAGGCCAGCGTGTCCGGCACCGAATTCCAGATGTCGGCCCGACCGTCGCCATCGAAGTCAACGGCATGGTTCAGGAACGAACTCGGCATGAACTGCGGCTGGCCGAGCGCCCCTGCCCAGGACGATTTCATCGCGCTGACCGGGGCCAGCCCACGCTCGACGAGCTCGAGCGCCGCCATAAGCTCGGTACGGAAGAAGTCCTTCCTGGTCGCCATGAACGCCTTCGTGCCCAGCACTTCGAAAGCGTCGTAAGGCATTTTCGCCGCGCCGAAGCCGCTCTCGCGGCCCCAGATCGCCAACAGCACCTCGCCCGGCACGCCGTAGCGCTTCTCGATCGCGGCGATCGTCCTGGCATTGGCCGCCTTGCGCGCCCGCCCGCCCGATGTGACGGCGCGAACCGTCTTTTCGGCGAAATAGGCACCGGGCGAACCGAACTCCGCCTGATGCTGCTTCTGCGGTGTCGTCGGCTTTTTGCCCGGCATCACAAGGTCGGGCAGTTTGAGGTTCGGTTTGACGCCGTCGAAGGCGGCTTCGAAGGTTTTTCTGGAGATGCCTTTGGTGCTGGCTTCGGGCCAGAGGTTGTTCTGCAGCCAGGCGCGGAACTGGTCGTCGATCGGTGCGGCGGAGGCGGGGGCGGAAATGAAAAGGCCGGCTAGCGCGGCCAGAAGAAATGCAAAGACGAGATTGCGGAGGTTGCGTTCTGTCGCGCCCCCCTCTGTCCTGCCGGACATCTCCCCCACTTGGGGGGAGATTGGCAGCTTTGACGGCGGCGCCCTTTCTCCAGCGCTGGAGGTTGGCGAAAGCCGGCGTGACATCCAATCTCCCCCCTTGTGGGGGAGATGTCCGGCAGGACAGAGGGGGGCGCGAAGGAATGCAATCATCTCAAGTGCCCCTCCCAGCAACCACCTCAAAACGCCGTCCGCGAGCGCAGCGCCGCGGCCAGCGTGCCTTCGTCGAGATAGTCGAGTTCGCCGCCGACCGGCACGCCATGCGCCAGCCGCGTTACCTTGATGTCGAGGCCGGACAATTGGTCGGTGAGATAGTGCGCGGTGGTCTGCCCCTCGACCGTGGCGTTGACGGCGAGGATCACCTCCTTGACCTCGCCGCCGGCGACACGGTCGACCAGCGAGCGAATGTTGAGCTGCTCGGGGCCGATGCCGTCGAGCGGCGACAGCGTGCCGCCGAGCACATGGTAGCGGACATTCATGGCGGCCGCCCGCTCCAGCGCCCATAGGTCGGCCACGTCCTCGACGACGATCAGCGTGCCGGCCTCGCGGCGCGGATCGGTGCAGATCATGCAAGGGTCGGACGTATCGACATTGCCGCAGGTCGAGCAGATGCGCACCTTGTCGACCGCCTCGCTCATGGCGGCGGCAAGCGGCGACAGCAACTGTTCCTTCTTCTTGATGAGATGAAGCGCGGCTCGCCTGGCCGAACGGGGGCCCAGGCCCGGCACCTTGGCCAGGAGCTGGATCAGGCGTTCGATCTCGGGACCGGCGATTCGCTTCGACATCGCATTGGTTTAGACCATGATCCCGAAAAGTGGAAACCGGTTTTCGGAAAAGATCATGGTCAAACAAGAGGATAGAGCCCCATTCCGTTTTAATCGGAATGGATCAGGCCCTATGATTTTTCCGCGCGCTTTGGAACACTGCCGAGCGCAAGACCAGAATGCCGCTGCCGTCAGTATGCTTCCAGCGGCCGGGTCTGGCCGGCGATCATAGCGCCGATGGCGTCGGTGTTCTCCGGCGTCGATTCAAACGCCATTGTCGGCTCGGCCGAGGCGGCCGGAAACGAGGTGACAGACGGGATTTCGGCCGTGCCGCCGAAACGGGACGCATCCGGCTCCTGCATCGGTTCTTGCATCGCGACAAGGGTCGCCTTCTGTGGCGTCACCTTCTCCAGAGTTGCCTTTGCCGGCTGCGATGCGACCGCGGTCACATAGGTTGCATCGGCGGATGTGGCAGCTCTGGCGGTTGTCGCCTTGGTGGCGCGTACCGGTGCAGCGGAGGCGACGAGCATCGCCGGAGCGGTGGCTGCGGCCGCCGGCGCCCGCGGCGTGGCTTGTGCCACGGCGACCGTGGGCTCGTCGGGCAGCGGCTTCCAGTTGCGGCCGCGCTTTTCATAGAAGGCGTTGCCGCCGGCAACCATGGTGTAGTGCATGTTCTTGTAAGGGAAGCGCAGGCCAGCGGTGTGAAAGAACATGGTGTTTTTCAGCTTGGCCTTGCGCTCGCCCTTGAGCACCGCCTCGGCGGCCTCTTCGACATCGGGCATCGCCTTCGAATTCATCCGCCGCGTCATTACGCCCGGCGCGAACTGTCCGCGCTCGCCGACCACCTGACAGATGGTGTTGCCGTGCTTGCCGGAGCGCAGCCGGTTCATGACCACCGTGCCGACGGCAATCATGCCGTCACGGCTAGACCGGTTGGATTCGAAGAACATCGCGCGCTGGAGGCACTCCTTGTCCTTCGCTGTGTGACTGTAGGGCCGGGACCTGACGGCATCGGTCAGACTGGCGACGGACAGGCCGTGCGAGGTGGTCTGACTACAGGCGGCCAAAAACAGCGGAGAGGTGATGACGCCGAGCAACAACGGCGTCTTCCATTGGGTAGAGATCAACAGATATCCCCTCGTTTCTGCTGCCAGCCCGCCCAGGCTGCGGCAAGAATGAGACACTTTCAGGCAAAAAGATGGCTAAAGGGTTATTAAACGACGAGAGTGGCCGAATCAGCACATCTGGCGGCCAAATCTGGTCGGCAATGACGGTACGGGGCCTACCTGCCGGCCGGAACGGCGATCGGTTGCCCTGGTTCGGATTCGTCGAATTCCTCTGAGAACAGGCCGCGCCTCAGGAATAGCGTCCGCGCTTCCCGTGCCTGGGGCGCAATCTGCTGAGGCCAGCCGCTCTCGATGAACTCGGCTTTGGTGAAGTCAGGGATCGCCGCGCAGGCAGCCTCCAGCAAATCGGCCAGTTCCAGCACGATCGCGCGTTCGTCCTTCGACAGGACCGACATGCCGGGTTCGACGGACGGGCGATGGAGGAAATCGTCGAAGAGATTGAAATAGCCGTTGATTCCAACGAGATTCACGCCCGCATCGCAGTCGGCCAGGATTTCCAGTATCTCATAGATCCGGTTTCGGAGGCGCTGCTCTATCAACCTGGCTGATGGCTCTTTGCTCATGGCGCCGCTGAAACGCTAAGTTCAGATCTAGAACGGCAGCTTCATTCCCGGCGGTATCGGAAGTCCCGCGGTCAGCGCCTGGGTCTTTTCCTGCATGATCTGCTCGACTTTGGCCCTGGCGTCATTGTGGGCGGCGAGAAGCAGATCCTCCAGGATCTCGACCTCGTCCTCTTTGAACAGCGACGGATCGATCTTCAGCGCCTTCATCTCGAATTTGCCGGTCAGCGTCACGCTGACCAAGCCGCCGCCGGCCTGTCCGGTGGCTTCCAGCGTGGCGATCTCGTCCTGCATGGCCTGGAACTTGGCCTGCATTTCCTTCGCCTTGCCCATCAGGCCGAGAAGATCTTTCATCGTGGGGTCCTCTAGATTGATCTGTATCAGGTTTCGTCGTCGTCTGCCGCCGGCTCGACCGGAACCTCGGCCTCGACCGCATCGGCTTCCGGCGCGTCGGGAATGCGCACATCGATGATCTTGGCGCCTGGAAAACGCGCCAGGATGGCGGCGACGGTCGGGTCGCTCTTGGCATCGAGGAGGGCGTTTTCGCGTTTGGTCGATTCCATCTCGGCCAGCGTCTGGCCGCCCTCTTCCTTCGACAGCGATACCAGCCAGCTGCGGCCGGTCCAGGCGCGCAATTTGGCGGTCAGATCGTTGAGCAGCATCTTCGGCGCGTCGTCGGTCAGGCTGACGTCGATGCGGCCCGGCTCGATGCGCACCAGGCGCACGCAGCGCTTCACCAGCACCTTGAAGGCCATGTCGCGCTGGGCATCGGCAAGGGCGACGATATCGGCCAGCGATTTCACCGGCACCGGCGGCGCATCCGCAACCGGCTCCGGCGCCGACGCCGGAACGAAGGCCGCCGGCATCGGCTCGGGTTCGACCAGCCGCATGGTCTGTGCGCCGCCATTGGCCGCCGGCATCCGCGTCTGCGCCACAGCGCTGGCGCCGCCGCCGTTGCTCGGACCAGCGGGACCAGTATTTGCGGGGCCAGCATTTGCCGGGCCAGAGCTTGCGGGCGCACCATTCGAGCGTGGCGCGCCATTCGGCACCAATGCTGCGCTCTCCAGCGATTTCAATGCCTCGTCCAATGTCGGCAGGTCGGCGGCATGGGCCAGCCGGATCAGCACCATTTCGGCGGCGCTGACCGGCCGATTGGAAGACTGCACCTCGGGAATGCCTTTCAACAGCATCTGCCAGGTCCGCGACAGCACCCTGACCGACAGCGCCTTGGCGAAGTCGGCGCCGCGCCGCCGCTCGTCCTCGGACAGCGAGGCGTCGTCGAGGGCCGTCGGCACGAAGCGCAGCCGCGTGACAAGATGGTTGAATTCGGCAAGATCGGTCAGCACCGCGGCCGGATCGGCGCCGGTGTCATACTGGTTGCGGAATTCGGCGAGGGCGGCCGCCACGTCGCCCTTCATCACATGTTCGAACAAGTCGACGATGCGGGCGCGGTCGGCCAGCCCGAGCATGGCGCGCACCGCTTCGGCGCTGACCGAGCCGCTGCCATGGGCGATCGCCTGGTCGAGAATGGACAGCGAATCGCGCGCCGAGCCTTCGGCCGCACGGGCGATCATCGCCAACGCGTCATCGTCGACCGCAATGCCTTCTTTGGCGGCGATCGAGGAGAGATGCGCAACCAGTGCGCCGGCATCGATACGCCTGAGATCGAAGCGCTGGCAGCGCGACAAGACGGTGATCGGAACTTTTCTGATTTCGGTGGTGGCGAAGATGAATTTGACGTGCGGCGGCGGCTCTTCCAGCGTCTTCAGCAGGCCGTTGAAGGCCTGGGTGGAGAGCATGTGCACTTCGTCGATGATGTAGACCTTGTAGCGCGCCGACACCGGCGCATAACGCACGCGCTCGATGATGTCCCTGATGTCATCGATGCCGGTATGGGAGGCAGCGTCCATCTCGATGACGTCGACATGGCGGCCTTCCATGATCGCCTGGCAGTGCTCACCCGGAACGGCAAGATCGACCGACGGCTGGTCGACGGTCGATGTTTTGTAGTTCAGTGCCCGCGCCAGTATGCGCGCCGTGGTCGTCTTGCCGACACCGCGCACGCCGGTCAGCATCCAGGCCTGGGCGATGCGGCCGGTGGCGAAGGCGTTGGTGAGGGTGCGAACCATCGGCTCCTGGCCGATCAGTTCGGAGAAATTCGCAGGACGGTATTTGCGCGCCAGAACGCGATAGGCAACCGCCTTTTCCGTTTCCGAATTTCCGGCTTCGCTCATTCGCCCGTAAAGCTCCAAGGGCCGCGCCTGCAGGCGGCCGATTCCTGCGCATAGTTTCGCCCGCAGGGCTTGGCGCCGTCAACGTCGCCAAAAAAAAGGCGGGGTCGCCAAAGAAAGGCGGGGTCGCGGGAGAAAGGCGAAGGCGGGAGGCTGGAACAATGACCCGTTCCGGGCTCGTTAGGGCTGCTTCCTTCCGGACCTGACCCGGTTGGCGAGTGGACCGTCCACCACCAACCTCCCGCGCTCCATATCGGCAATTCGGCGATGAAATGCAAGGGCGCAGGATCAATCAGCCGGGATGGCGTCGAAAGCCGACATAATAAACCCGCCTCGGGGGCGGGTCGTCATCAGCGGATGATTTGGGCGGATCGTTGGCGCAAATCAGCACCATGGACAATTCACTAGCATAACTGCCGTCACAAAGCAATGATTCGCTTGCCGCCTCTTGCGGCCCCAATGCAGCCGCTCTAGCGTTCACTGGTCTAAAAATACAACAAAAGTGAAGGAAACGCCGATGTTGCCGGGCCTCGAGGCCGGATTCGCGCTGGATGCTCGTCTGGAGACGGACAGCGAACAGTTGATGTGGCTCGGCCTATGCGAGTTGCGGGTGATGAACGACCGCCGCTGGCCGTGGCTGCTTCTGGTGCCGCAGCGGCCGGGCGTAGAGGAAATCCACGACATGACGCCACTCGACCAGGCGATGCTGACCTTCGAGACCAACATGGTGGCGCAGGCACTGAAAAGGGTGACCGGCTGCACCAAGATCAACACCGGCGCGCTCGGCAACATCGTGCGCCAATTGCATGTCCATGTCATCGCGCGCTCGGAAGGCGATCCCGGCTGGCCAGGCCCGGTGTGGGGCCACGGGATGCGCGAGCCTTATCAGCGCGCGGACCTACGCCGGTTTGCGCAACAGATAAAGGCGGCGCTATAAGCCTGTCCCGTGTCCATCCTGAATCCAGAGTCTCCCATGAGCTTCCGCCTGTTTGACGCGCCCTTGCGCGAGCCGAGCCAGTTCGTCGGCTTCGCCGGCAATGTGATCGATCGGCAATCCGAAAACCGCGCCGACGATTCCGTCGAAAAGGCGCTCGCCGACCCCTCAGCCAGGCTTTTGCTGATGCACGGCGGACGCCTCTATCTGAAGCCCATCGGTGACGGCTTCGACCCTTGGTTCAGCGCCGAGGAAAGCCAGCCGCTCCAGGCGTCGCTCGACCGCGGCGTCCTGCTCGGTTTTTCCGACAGCGGTCCGGTGCTCGCCGTGCCGGCCGGCATCGATCCCGAACAATTGCCGGAGACGATCAAGGCCATCGATTATCGCTCGGTCTACATGCAGGGGCTGATCGACGAAGCCGCGGCCGGCGCCATGGCGCAAGGAGCAGCGCTGCTCGCCTGGCATGCGAGCCATCGCTTCTGCAGCAAATGCGGCAGCGAAGCCGAGATGCGGGCCGGCGGTTACAAGCGGCTTTGCCCGGCCTGCGCCACCGAGCATTTCCCGCGCACCGATCCGGTGGCGATCATGCTGACGGCGACGCGCGAAAAATGCCTGCTTGGCCGTGGCCGGCATTTCGCGCCGGGCATGTATTCAGCACTTGCCGGCTTCATCGAACCGGGCGAGACGATCGAGGCGGCGGTGCGCCGTGAAACGCTGGAGGAGGCCGGCATCAGGCTTGGTCGGGTCGTCTATCATGCCAGCCAACCCTGGCCGTTTCCCTATTCGCTGATGATCGGTTGCTTCGGTGAGCCGCTCAACGACGACATCCAGGCCGACCTCAACGAGCTGGAAGACTGCCGCTGGTTCTTTCGCGACGAGGTGCTCTCGATGTTGGCCCGCGAGCATCCGGGTGGCCTGGTCACGCCGCCGAAGGGAGCGATCGCGTATAACCTCATCCGCGCCTGGGCCGACAGCGCGGAAACCTAATAGGGGAGCAACAATGATCCGTCACACAGTGGTGTTCAGGCTGAAGCACAAAGACAGCTCGGCCCAGGAAGCAAAATTCCTCGCTGATGCGAAAAGAATTCTCGTGGCGATACCGGGCGTCGAAAAGTTCGAGCAGCTGCGGCAGGTCAGCCCGAAGAACGACTATCGCTTCGGCTTCTCGATGGAATTCGCCGACCAGGCCGCCTATTCAGGCTACAACGACCATGCCGAGCACGTCGCCTTCGTTCGCGACCGCTGGATTCCCGAGGTCGAGGCGTTTCTCGAGATCGACTACGAGCCGCTGGGGTAGGATCACAGTTCAAACATTCCGGACGAGCAAGTTCGGCCCCACAGAAGACCTTTATCAGCCGGCCGGTGACTTGCCGGTGAAAACCGCCAGTTGAGCGGCGAAAGCACGCTTATAGGCCGGTCGGGCTTCGCCGCGGGCGACATAGGCGGAGAGGTTCGGATATTCGTCCAGCATACCCGATGTTTTCAACCTTAGCAGCACGTGCACCATCATCAGGTCGCCCGCGCTGAACGCACCATCGAGCCAGTCGGCATCGCCGAGACGACTGGAAAGTTCACCCAGCCGGTCACGGACGCGATCCTCGACGACAGGCAGGCGCTGTTCGTGCCAGGTCTCGTCGCGCTCCAGGAGCACGGCGGTTTGGCGCTCAAGGATAGGCGGCTCCACCGTGTTGAGCGCGGCAAACATCCATGAGATCGCGCGCGCCCGGGCATTCCCATCATCCGGCAACAGGCCCGTATGGCGCTCGGCGATATGGAACACGATCGCCCCCGACTCGAACAGGGCGAGATCGCCTTCCTCATAGGTCGGAATCTGCCCGAAAGGATGGAGTGCTCGATGCGCGGGTTCGTTCATCGCTTTGAACGAAACAAGACGAACCCTGTAGGGCTGGCCGACTTCTTCAAGCGCCCAGCGAACGCGCATGTCACGCGCCAGTCCCGTTCCGCGATCGGGCGACCGTTCAAAGGCGGTGATGGTGGGGGTCATCGGCAGGCTCCGGAGATTGCATGACACCGTCGTGCGTGATGTCGTCGATTGAGATCGGTTTCCTCATCTCATCGCGTCCCTTCTTCGATTGTGGCAAGCAAAGGACGAATGTCGAGCCGGAATTCCGACATCTGGGAACTGCTCGTCAATCGCGGGTGACCGCGGCAACGGAGGCGCGTAGCGCCTCGGCAAAGTCGGGATGGCCATAGAGGTCGTTATGGCCAGCCGCTATGGCGATGTGGCTGCGCAGATCACGGGCGGCCTCGCGCAGAGATGCCGAGCGTGCCGCAGGAACGATGGTGTCGTTCTCGGCTATGATGACGGCCGCGGGCATATCGAGGTCGCGCAGAGATTCTGCCGCTTCCATGCGGTGCCGCAGCAGGAGGCGCACCGGCAGCCAGGGATAGTGGTGAGCGGCAAGTTCCTTCAGCGAATCGAAAAGTGTCACCATGACGATGCCGCGCAAGGGCCGGGCCGTCGCCAGATCGACCGCAACCGCGGCGCCGATGCTAAGGCCGATGGCGACGATGCCGGCTTTGGCATCGGTGGCCAGGTGGTCATAGGCGCGTCTGGCGTCTTCGAACAGGGCGGAGGCCGACGGGCTTCCACTGCTCGGCCCATATCCGCGGTAGTGCAGCGCAGCGACCTCATGTTCGGGGAATAGCTGGTGCAGCATGAGGGCAAGTGCGTCAGCATTCCAGGCATTGCCGGCGAATCCCAGCAGGAGCGGGCGTGGCTCCGACGATGCTTGCCTTGCCGGCAGGCGTACCAGAACGACGCGCTCGCCATCCTGCGTCGCCAGTTCGACATGGCGGGCCCCGGCCGGCAGATCGGGTCCAAAACCCGCAAGGCCGGCTGGGAAGATCAGCCATGACTGAAGCACATACGCGACGGCGACAACGACCGCATACAATCCAGCGGCTGCGAGCGCCAGTTTCAGGAGCCACATCGCAGGAATGTCGCCCGGCGCTCGCTACTTGGCAAGGCGCCAGGTCAGGGCACCGCAGAGCTCTCGATGAATGCTATAGGTTCAGGACCCGACCAAAGCGTCGGATGACGGCTCCGAGTCCGTGGTCTTTGGAGCACCCGGGACCGTTCGACGGTCCCGGGCGTTGTCTGACTATGGCGTTAACCCACAAGCCCGACGGATGGCGACCTGAACCGGCGACGGAGCCAACAGCGGGTCGAACTCACCTCTCGGCAGCAGCGGTGGTTGTGCCATGAAGCGCGGCTGCTTCCCTCGGTGAGGTTGCGCGGCATGAACGAGGAATGGGTGGCACAGATAGACGGTGCCTGCCGCACCGGTTGCCAGTCCAACCTCGCAATCTTCTGTCGAAGCATAACCATTGGCAGAGATCTGCCTGAGCGTCGCGCCGGCGTCGCCATAGGGCAGTAACTCCCGCGCAATGGTGGCATGGGAACCTTTCCGTATCTTCGTGGGCGCATCGTCAGGGCCAACATCCGAAACAGGAAGAGCATCAGCAATGCCCGTCCGCTGCTCTTCACATTGGCACGCCACTCCATGAAATCCGGATTGTCGTCGCCAAAACTCATGTCCACGTGCCAGCCATCATCACCAGGAGATTCCGGTGAGGGAAAGCGGATCGGAAAGGTTCCGACGCCTTTGGGCGCAAGCCAGCGGCGATCACCGACGAGTTGATCATAGGTCTTGTGCAGGATCGGCGTGTTGGCGGCTTCAACAAATGGGGGCGAAGCCTTGAACCCAACCCGAACAACTGGCTGAATCCAGTTTTCGGGTTCGTCTGGCGACAGACCAATATCCGCCCACAGCTCGTCCCTGCATTGCTTTGCAAGGTGGGTGCTGAAGGCATTTTCGATTTTGACGAAACCGTCGTCGGTGAAGTTCTGGACCTGATGCGAGCTCAGACCGATGTGCTCGGTTTTGGGCATTACACATTCTCCGTTCGCGGCCGCCGCGTCAGCACAGCCGCTTGATCTGATTGGCGCGGATGCGCCGGAACCACTTGGACCGCTCAGATCAGGGGGAAGAATGTGGACATGAACATCATGATGGGAACGTATACTGAGGCGCAGGGAGGGATCAAGGCACGCAGGACATAGGGCATCCCGAACAGTATGAGCGGCGCAAAAACAAAGAGATAGAGCGCTCAAACAAGGGAGCTAATCCGCCACCTTCCATTGCTCGCGGGATTCGCTGGCCGGATAGACGCCGAGAATTCGCATTTCGCGCGAGAAGAAGCGCAGCTCGTCAAGTGCGAGCTTCACCAGCGGATCGTCGGGATGGCCCTCGATATCGGCATAGAACAGCGTCGCCGTGAAGGCGCCGAGCTGGTAGCTCTCCAGCTTGGTCATGTTGATGCCGTTGGTGGCAAAGCCGCCCATCGCCTTGTAGAGCGCGGCCGGCACGTTGCGGACGCGGAAGATGAACGTCGTCATCATCCTGGCTGCGGCGGAAGGACGTTCGGCCCATTGCTTGTTCTTGGTCAGCACGACGAAGCGGGTGACATTGCTGTCGGTGTCCTCGACATTCTCCTCGATGATGTCGAGCCCATAGAGCGTCGCGGCCAGCGCCGGCGCCAACGCCGCCATGGTGCGATCCTTCACCTCACCGACCAGCTTGGCGGAACCCGCGGTGTCGCCGGCGACCACCGGCTTCCAGCCGTTCTTGCGGATGTATTTGCGGCACTGGCCGAGCGCATGGATATGGCTGTGCACGGTCTTGATCTCGTCGCGCCTGACGCCCGGCAAGACCATCAGTTGGAAATGGATCGGCAGGAAATATTCGCCGACGATGTGCAGCTTCGATTCCGGCAGGAGATGGTGGATGTCGGCGACGCGGCCGGCGATCGTGTTCTCGATCGGGATCATGGCGAGGTCGGCCTTGCCGGTCTCGACCGCATTGAAGGCATCCTCGAAGGTCGGGCAAGGCAACCGCTCCATATCAGGAAACATGTTGCGGCAGGCGGTGTCCGAATTGGCGCCCGGCTCGCCCTGGAAGGATATTCTGTTGGTCTTTTCAGGCATGCCAAATGTCTCGTTTGATCAGATATCGGGGTCGATCAAATATCTCGGGTTGAAAGGATGGTTCTGGCGCGTTCGAGGTCGTCCGGCGTATCGACGCCGAACGGCGCCGACTGCACGATCTCGGCGTCGATGCGCATGCCGGCCTCCAGCGCCCGCAATTGCTCGAGTTTCTCGCGCCGTTCCAGCGGCGACGGCTTCAACGCGACGAAGCGTTCGAGTGCTGAGCGGCGATAGGCGTAGAGGCCAATGTGATGATAGAGCGGCCCCTCACCCCAGGGTGCCGTGGCGCGGGTGAAATAGAGCGCCCGCAGCCGTGTCTCCGACAGTGGCGAGCCGACGATCTTGACGACATTCGGATTGGCCTTTTCCTCGTCGCGGACGATCTCGATGCCGAGCGTGGCGATGTCGACCGCGGCATCCTCGAACGGCTTCAGCGCGGCATTGATGATCTCGGGGTCTATGGTCGGCAAGTCGCCTTGCACATTGACGACAGTTTCGACCTTGTGCCGGGGATCGAGCGTCGCCAGCGCCTCGAAGATGCGGTCGGAGCCCGATTCGTGATCCATCCGCGTCATGACTGCCTCGAAACCGTGCGCGCGCACCGCTTCGGCCACGCTTTGCGTATCGGTGGCGACCACCACGCGGCCAAGGCCGGCCTCGGCGGCGCGGCGGGCGACATGGACGATCATCGGAGCGCCGGCGATATCGGCCAGCGGCTTCCCCGGCAGGCGGGTCGAGGCCATGCGGGCCGGGATGAGGATGAGGGTGGACATCGGGTGATGAAGCGTTCGAAAAAGAGGATTGGAAAAGTGGCAAAAGGTCTCACTGGAAGCGCCCTTATAGGTGTTGCAACGCCAGAGCAAAAGACCTAGTTTCCGCCCGATTTGACCGCCTCGCGGGGTGGTTCACGATTACCGACGGACGGAGTGGACGGATCGGTCCGCCGGAAAAGGGAGCCTGGGGCGTATGGACTCTTTCGAAATCAACAAGCTGATCGGCGGGCTGCTCGGAACCGTGTTCGTCGTGTTCTCGGTCGGCATCGTGTCCGATGCGCTGTTCGCCTCCCCCGCCCCGGAAAAACCCGGCTTCGCCATCGAGGCGACCGAGGAACCTGCCGAAGGCGGCCCGGCAGCCCCTGCGGCAGAAGCCAAGCCGATCGCCGACCTCCTGGCCACCGCCAATGTCGAGGCAGGGGCCGCCGTGTTCAAGAAGTGCCAGGCCTGCCACTCCGGCGAAAAGGGCGGGCCGAACAAGGTCGGTCCCGATCTCTGGGATCTCATTGACCGTCCCGTCGCCGAGCATGCGGGCTTTGCCTATTCGGCCGGCATGAAGGAGTTTTCCAAGGACGGCGCCGAGAAGTGGACCTACGACAATCTCAACCACTTCCTCCTGTCGCCGAAGAAGCTCGTGAAGGGCACGGCGATGGGCTTCGCCGGCCTGCCGAAGGATGAGGACCGCGCCAACGTCATCGCCTATCTGCGCACGCTATCGGACAGCCCGAAGCCGCTGCCTGCGCCTGGCGCTTCAGCCGATGCGGCTGCGCCCGCCGGGGGTGAGGCCAAACCGGCCGAAGGTGAAGCACCGGCCAAGCCCGCGGAAGGTGAAGCACCTGCCGCTCCCGCGCCAGCCCCTGCTGCTCCCGCACCGGCTCCGGCGCAATAACGCAATTGTCATGGCAACGTCCTAGAAAAGCCGGGTTCAGCCCGGCTTTTTTGTTAGGAAAAACGCATGTGCGGCGACAAAGCCGGCTTGTCGCGGTTTTCATAGGCGTCAAATGATCTAGATTGTCCGCTGACAGGTATCGCAAAGAGGAGAAGGCATGACGGTTGGCCGAACGTTTCTCAGATCGATGCTGGTTGTGGCGACTTTTGCCGGCGGCCTGCAGGCAGCCTTCGCGGACGAATGGCGCACCACCTCGTCGCTGATCGGCGAATCCAAATACGGCAACAACTTCCAGCGCTACGACTACGTCAATCCGGATGCGCCGAAGGGCGGCACGCTGAATTCGGTGACGCTTGGCACTTTCGACAGCTTCAACCCGTTCATTGCCCGCGGCACCGCTGCCGCGGGGTTGAATTATCAGGGCGGGCTGCTCTACCAGTCGCTGATGGCGAAGTCCCTTGACGAGGGTAGCACCAATCACCCCGAGATCGCCGAGGCATACAAGCACCCGGATGATTTTTCATCCGCGACCTATCGGCTCGACCCACGTGCCAGATGGCATGATGGCCAGCCGATCACCGTCGACGACGTGATCTGGTCATTCAATTTCCTGAAGGAGGAAAGCCCGCAGTTCAACCACTATTTCGCCAATGTCACCGAGGCGGTTGCCGTTTCAGATCGGGAAGTCGAGTTCCGTTTCGACCAGAAAGGCAATCGTGAACTGCCGCAGATCATGGCGGATGTGGTGGTGCTGCCGAAGCACTGGTGGGAGGGCACCGACGCCAACGGCAAGAAGCGCGACATCACAAAGCCAAGCCTCGAAATCCCGCTCGGCTCAGGACCATACAAAATCGAGAGCTTCAAACCTGGCTCGGAAGTCGTCTGGCGGCGAGTTCCCGATTTCTGGGCGGCCGGCCTCGGCATCAATGTGGGGCGCAACAATTTCGACCGCCAACGGTTTACCTATTTCCTCGACGACAATGCCGCCTGGCAGGCCTTCACCAAAGGCGGCTATCAGGACATTCGCATGGAGAATAGTTCCAAGAAATGGGCGACGGAATATAACTTCCCGGCCTTGAAGGCCGGTGACGTCATCAAGCGAGAATTCAAGGAGACATCCGGCCAGCCGATGCAAGGTTTCGCGCTCAACATGCGCCGGCCGCAATTCCAGGATCGTCGCGTGCGCCAGGCACTGACACTGGTCTACAATTTCGAATTCATGAACCGCACCCTTTTTTATGGGCTCAACACCCGTACATCAAGCTATTTCGAGGGTCAGGATCTTGCCTCTTCAGGCCTGCCTACCGGCAAGGAACTGGACATCCTCGAGCAGTATCGGGACAGGCTGCCGGCCGAGGTGTTTACCGACCAGTTCAAGCTACCTGTCTATGATACACCTCAGGCGGAGCGGCAACATCTGCGCCAGGCAATCGCGCTGTTTGGCGATGCCGGCTGGAAAATTGTCGACGGCAAGATGATCGAATCCAAGACCGGCGCACAATTCCGGATAGAATTCCTCGGCAATGATTCAACGGACGAGATCCTGTCGAATTCCTACATCGCTTCCTTACGCAGGATCGGCATCGATGCTTCACTGCGCATCGTCGATGCGTCGCAATATATCAATAGGGTCACCAATTTCGATTTCGAGTCGATAACGACACAATTGGCCCAGTCTTCCTCGCCCGGCAACGAGCAGCGCGAATATTTTGGCTCGAAAGCCGCCGACAGGCCAGGATCGCGAAATGTCATGGGCATCAAGGATCCTATCGTCGATGCGTTGGTGGAGCGTGTCATCTTCGCCACCGACCGCGACGACCTCATCGCCGCCACCCATGCGCTCGACCGCGTGCTTTTGTGGAACTTCTACGTCGTGCCGCAATTTCATCGCTCAGTCGCCTGGGCCGCTTTCTGGAACAAATTCGGCATTCCAGAAAAGCAGCAAGGCTATTTCGGCGTCGATCCCGAGTCATGGTGGATCGATGCGGACAAGGAAAAGACGCTGGCGGCAAAATACAAGAGTGGCAATTGATGGCGGCGCTCCCCCGCCGCAACTCATTGGCCCGCCGCGACTTTCTGGCACTGGGCGCTGCTGCCACGGCGGCAGCACTGCTGCCCGGCCGGGCCTTCGCCGCCATCCCGACAGGCGTAAAGCTGCACGGCCTGTCGGCCTTCGGCGATCTCAAATATCCCCCGGATTTCACGCATTTCGACTATGTCAATCCGGACGCCCCCAAGGGCGGCCAGATGAATTTCGCACCGCCAAACTCCACCCTCAACCAGAGTTTCCTGACCTTCAACACGCTGAATTCCCTGGTGTTGAGGGGGGACTCGCCGCCGCGCACCGAACACTGTTTCGATTCGCTGATGACAAGCGCACTCGATGAGCCGGATGCGGTCTATGGCCTGCTTGCAGAGTCCGTTACCTTGACGCCGGACCGCAATGGCTTTCGCTTCAGCCTGCGGCCGCAAGCGCGCTTCCACGACGGCTCGCCACTGACCGCGGAGGACATCGCCTTCGCATTGAAGCTTTACAAGGACAAGGGCCACCCAAACCTCTCCCAGGTTTTGCGGCATATGACAGAAGCGGTCGCGGTCGATCCGGTTACCGTCGACCTCACCTTCGACGGCAAACAGTCGGCGCAGAATATCCTTGCGGTCGTCGCAATGCCGATCGTGTCCAAGGCCTTCTATACGGTCAACGAATTCGATGCCTCGACGATGAAACCGCCGCTCAGTTCCGGCCCATACAAAATAGGGCGCGTGGCGGCCGGACAGACCGTCGAATATGAACGGGTCGCCGACTATTGGGGCAGGGATCTGGCTGTGAACCGCGGCCTCTATAATTTCGATCGCATACGTATCGACTTTTATCTCGATCGCCAGGCAGCGTTTGAAGCCTTGAAAAAGGGGGACACGCATTTTCGCGAGGAATTTACCTCGCGCGTATGGGCGACCGGTTACGACTTCCCGGCGCTGAAGGACGGCAGGGTCGTCAAACGCGAATTTCCCGGCGAGAAAACGCCATCCATGCAGGCTGTTGCGCTGAACCAGCGTCGCCCGCAATTCCGCGATGCCCGCGTCAGACGGGCGATCGCCAATTGCTTCGATTTCGAATGGACCAAGCGGGTTCTGTTTTACGGCGCTTACGAGCGCTCGCAATCGAACTTCGAGCGGTCGGACTACAAGGCCGAGGGGCCGCCCTCGCCCGAGGAATTGGCCCTGCTGGAGCCGTTCCGGGCCGAGTTGCCGCCGGAAACCTTCGGCGAACCGGTGATGCAGCCGGTCTCCGACGGTTCTGGACACGACCGCAAGCTGCTGCGCGAGGCTTCGAGACTGCTTACTGAGGCCGGCTGGAAGCGTGCGGGCAACTTCGTCGTCAATGACAAGGGCGAGCGGCTGCGGGTGGAAATGTTGGCCGAGGACGATGGCCTGGTTCGCATTTTCATCCCGTGGTCCGAGAATATGAAGGCGATCGGGATCGACGCTTCGATCCGGCAGGTCGATTCGACGCAATACGAAGCGCGGCAGAGCAATTTCGACTTCGATTTCAACCTGCTCGCATGGTCGATCGGGGCGACGCCGACCGCCGACGGCCTGGAGATCCTCTATGATTCGCGGATGGCGAAAACGCCGGGACAGCGCAACTATCCCGGCACGGAAAGCAAAGCCATCGACGCGCTGATCGAGGCAGCCGGCAAGGCGCAGAGCCGGGTCGAACTCGTCACGGCGCTCAAAGCACTCGATCGGGTCTTGCGCGCGCGCCTAGACTGGATTCCAACATATTATCTCGCGAATCACCGAGTGGCCTATTGGGACATGTTCGGCTTTCCCGAGCAGAAGCCCGATTTCGGCTTTCCGGTCGAGGTGCTGTGGTGGTTCGACAAGGACAAGGCGGCAAAGATTGGCAAAGGGTGAAATTTTGGCGCACGCAGGGCTGAGAACCTGATGGGTGCCTACATACTGCGCCGTATCCTGCTGATGATCCCGACCCTGTTCGGCATCATGGCTATCTCCTTCGCCGTTATCCAGTTCGCGCCGGGCGGGCCGGTCGAGCAGGTCATCGCCAGGCTGACCAACCAGGGCGGCAGCGATCGGCTCGGTAGCGGCGGTGGCGACGCGGGCGGCGCCAATTTCGATGTCGCCGGCGACGTCGGCTCGAAATATCGCGGCGCGCAGGGACTCGACCCCGAATTCATCGCCAAGCTGGAAAAGCAGTTCGGCTTCGACAAGCCTCCGCTCGAGCGCTTCGGCATGATGCTGTGGAACTATGCCAGGTTCGATTTCGGCGACAGCTATTTCCGTGACATTTCGGTGATCGATCTGATCCTGGAGAAGATGCCGGTGTCGATCTCGATCGGGCTGTGGATTACGCTCCTGTCCTACCTGATCTCGATCCCGCTCGGCATCCGCAAGGCAGTCAAGGACGGCTCGGCATTCGATGTATGGACCAGCGGCGTCGTCATTGTCGGCTATGCCATTCCGGGCTTCCTGTTCGGCATCTTGCTGATGGTGCTGTTTGCCGGCGGATCGTTCTACGACTGGTTCCCGCTGCGCGGCATCACCTCCGACAATTGGGACCAGTTGTCCTGGCCGGCACGGATCGTCGACTATTTCTGGCACATGACCTTGCCGCTGACGGCGCTGGTGCTGTCGGCCTTCGCCACCACGACGCTGCTGACCAAGAATTCGTTCCTCGAGGAAATCCGCAAGCAATATGTGGTGACCGCACGCGCCAAAGGCCTGTCGGAACGGCAGGTGCTCTACGGACACGTCTTCCGCAACGCCATGCTGATCGTCGTCGCCGGCTTTCCGGGCGCCTTCATCTCGGCCTTCTTTACCGGCTCGCTGCTGATCGAGAACATCTTTTCACTCGATGGCCTCGGCTTGCTCGGTTTCAGGTCGGTGGTCGAGCGCGATTACCCGGTGGTCTTTGCCAATCTCTACATCTTCTCGCTGCTTGGCCTGATTGTCGGGCTCTTGTCCGACCTGATCTATACCTGGGTCGATCCGCGCATCGACTTCGAGCGGAGAGACGTCTGATGACCGGGGCCGCAGTCGAAACGGCGCCGGAGCGGATTGCCCGGCCCTGGCTGTCGCCGCTCAACCAGCGGCGCCTGCAAAACTTCAGGGCCAACCGGCGCGGCTATTGGTCGTTGTGGATCTTCCTCGTGCTTTTCGTGTTGTCGCTGTTTTCCGAATGGATCGCCAACGACAAGCCGGTCCTGGTTTCCTACAAGGGCGAAATCCTGTTTCCGGTGCTGGTCGCCTATCCCGAGGAGAAGTTCGGCGGCTTCTATGCCGTCACCGACTATCGCGACCCGGTCATCCAGGACGAGATCAATGCCCATGGCTGGATGATCTGGCCGCCGGTCCGCTACTCCTACCGGACGGTCAACAACGCCATCCCCGAGGCGGCGCCCACCAAGCCGTCCTGGCTCTATGACGTCAAGACACGCTGCAACCAGTATCCGCAAGGTGCGGCCGACCCCAATTGCGTCGTCGGCAACTGGAACTGGCTGGGAACCGACGATCAGGCCCGCGATGTGCTGGCGCGCGTCATCTACGGCTTCAGGGTCTCGGTGCTGTTCGGCCTGATCCTCACCGCCGGCTCGGCGTTGATCGGCGTGACAGCCGGCGCATTGCAAGGTTATTTCGGCGGCTGGACCGACCTTCTATTCCAGCGCTTCATAGAAATCTGGTCGGCGATCCCGGTGCTCTATCTCCTGCTGATCGTCGCCGCCATCCTGCCGCCCGGCTTCTTCATCCTGCTCGGGCTGATGCTGCTGTTCTCCTGGGTGGCGCTGGTCGGCGTGGTACGAGCCGAGTTCCTGCGTGCCCGCAACTTCGAATATGTCAACGCGGCGCGCGCGCTCGGGGTGTCCAACGGCACCATCATGTTCCGGCATCTGTTGCCAAACGCCATGGTGGCGACGCTGACGTTCCTGCCCTTCCTGCTCAGCGGCTCGATCTCGACGCTGACCTCGCTCGACTACCTTGGCTTTGGCCTGCCGCCCGGATCGGCCTCGCTGGGCGAGCTCCTGAAGCAGGCGCAGCGCAACCTCAACGCGCCGTGGCTGGGCATTTCCGGCTTCGTCGTCATCTCGCTGATGCTGTCGCTGCTGGTGTTCGTCGGCGAGGCGACCCGCGACGCCTTCGATCCGCGCAAGACGTTCAGATGAGCGAAGCTCCTATCCTCTCCGTCCGCGATCTTAGCGTCGCCTTCGTGCAGGAAGGCCGCCAATCGATGGCCGTCGACCATATCTCCTTCGACATCGCCAAGGGCGAGACGGTGGCGTTGGTCGGCGAATCCGGCTCCGGCAAATCCGTCACGGCGCTGTCGGTGCTGAAGCTTCTGCCCTATCCGGCCGCCAGCCATCCGTCGGGAAAGATCCTGTTCCAGGGCGCCGACCTGCTCTCCACCGACGAGAGAGAATTGCGCCGCGTGCGCGGCAACAAGATCACCATGATCTTCCAGGAGCCGATGACCTCGCTCAATCCGCTGCATACGATCGAGCAGCAGATCGTCGAGGTGCTGACGCTGCACCAGGGACTGGGCGACCGCCAAGCCAAGGCGCGCACCCTGGAACTGCTCAACGAGGTCGGCATCCGCGAGCCGGAGAAGCGGCTCGACGCCTATCCGCACCAGCTTTCCGGTGGCCAGCGCCAGCGCGTCATGATCGCCATGGCGCTGGCCAACGAGCCCGAACTGCTGATCGCCGACGAGCCGACGACGGCACTCGACGTGACCGTGCAGGCGCAGATCCTCGAACTGCTTGCGGAGCTGAAGAGCCGCAAAGGCATGTCGATGCTGTTCATCACCCACGATCTCGGCATCGTCAGGAAGATCGCCGACCGGGTCTGCGTGATGACCAAGGGCAAGATCGTCGAGACCGGACCGACGAAAGATATCTTCGCCAACCCGCAACACGCCTATACCAGGCATCTGCTGGCCGCGGAACCGAAGGGCAAGCCGCCCGCCGCCAACGCTGCCGCCATGCCTGTGATGACGGGCCAGGACATAAAGGTCTGGTTTCCGATCAAGAAGGGCTTTTTCCGGCGCACCGTCGACAATGTGAAGGCGGTCGACGGCATCGACGTCACCGTGCGCGCCGGCCAGACACTCGGCGTCGTCGGCGAATCCGGCTCGGGCAAGACGACGCTCGGCCTGGCGCTGGCCAGGATGATTTCGTCGACGGGGACCATTCGGTTCAACGGGAGCGACATCAACGAGCTGACTTTCAATGCCATGCGGCCGCTGCGGCGCGAGCTGCAGATCGTTTTCCAGGATCCGTTCGGATCGTTGAGCCCACGCATGTCGGTCTCCGAGATCATCGAGGAGGGGTTGAAGATCCACGAGCCGAACCTGCCGCCCGGCCAGCGCGACAAACGCATCGTCGATGTGCTGGGCGAAGTCGGACTCGATCCCGCGACGCGCAACCGCTATCCGCACGAATTTTCCGGCGGCCAGCGCCAGCGCATAGCCATCGCCCGCGCCATGGTGCTCAACCCGCGCTTCGTCATGCTGGACGAGCCGACCTCGGCGCTCGACATGAGCGTGCAGGCGCAGGTGGTCGACCTTCTGCGCAGCCTGCAGGCGAAGCACGACCTCGCCTATCTGTTCATCAGCCACGATCTGAAGGTCATCCGCGCGCTTGCCAACGACGTCATCGTCATGCGCAATGGCAGGATCGTCGAGGCCGGCCCATCCGAACAGATTTTCGAACGGCCGCAGACCGACTATACCAAGGCGCTGATCTCGGCCGCGTTCAGGATCGAGACGGCGCCGGTCGGCATCGTCAGCGAGTGACAGGTCCGCCTAAATAGGAAAAAGAAACCGCAATGGAAAAAGGCCGTATCCTGCTTGCCGTCACCGGCTTTCATCCGCAGCGCTGGCGCGAACTCTTGTCGGCGGAACGCGAGGTGGTGCTCGAGCCGGACGGCGCCAGCGATCCCTCGATCACCTATGCGGTGGTTTGGAAGCAGCGGCCGAACCTTCTGTCGTCGCTGCCCAATCTGCGCGCTGTCTTTTCGATCGGCGCCGGCGTCGACCACATCTTGGCCGATCCCACTGTGCCCGACGTGCCGATCGTGAAGGTCGTCGCCGACAACCTGACCCAATATATGACCGAATATGTCGTCTGGCGGGTGCTCGATCATCACCGTCAGGGCATGCTCTACCGGTCGCAGCAGAAAAGGAAGATCTGGCACGAGCCGCCGCAGCGGCCAGCCGGCGACATCTCCGTCGGCATCATGGGGCTCGGCACGCTTGGCCGCGCGGCGGCGTCGGTGCTTTTGTCGCTCGGCTTCGCGGTCAATGGCTGGTCGCGCAGCGAGCGGCCGATGGAAGGTGTTTCGACCTATGCGGGCGAGGCCGAGTTGATCCCGTTCCTCAACGCCACCGACATTCTGGTGGTGCTTTTGCCGCTCACGCCGCAGACGCAAGGCATCATCAATTACGGCGTGCTGAAGGAGTTGAGGAAACGCAACGGCCTTGGCGGATCAGTGCTGATCAATGCCGGGCGCGGCCGCCTGCAGAAGGATGCCGACATCGTGCGCGCGCTGGACGACGGCACGCTGAAGGAGGCGAGCCTCGACGTGTTCGAGGTCGAGCCGCTGCCGAAGACCAGTCCGCTGTGGAGCCACCCGAAAGTGTTCGTGACGCCGCATGCGGCGGCGACCTCCGACCCCGTTCATCTGGTGCCTATCATGCTGCGCCAGATGGCCGCCTTCGAGCGCGGCGAGAAGCTTGAGAACCTGGTGGACCGCGACGCGGGGTATTAGAGCATCGGACCCAAAAGTGCGAAGCGGTTTTGGGAAAATCCGATGCTCAAACAAAGAGATAGAGCGGCGGTACGATTCGACTTGAGAGTCCGCCGCGCTAGAGCGCTGCCGATCGGCCGGCAGCCGGCAAATCCACTGCACAGGGGAACTAACCCGGCAGCCCAACCGTGGTCTGCTTGGCCGGCTTGCCACATTCGCGGCGGGTGATCGACCGGTTCATCGCATCGATCCGGCCGCTTGCCTGTTCGACCTCACGCTGGGTCTTGGAACGGACGTCCGGCGTGAACGGGCCGAGACCCACCCCCGGATCGGAGAAGGATGGCTTGGCATCTTGCGGAAGGCGGTATTGTCGCGCCAGCCGGTTTCGTTGCGCCAGCAACTGGTCGCAAGGCACGCTGTCATATTGTAACGAAGATTGGACATTCTCATCCTGTCGCTCGGCAATCGAAGCGCCGGCGCAGCCGGCCATTGCCAGGCAAGATGCCAAGACCACCAAGTTCCAACGCATGGAACGTCCTCCGTTTCGATGTCCCGCCCTTTCGGGCACGCGAATCGGGCTTTTTCGCAGCCGCCGCCGGACGTGGCGCAGGCGATACGAAAAAGAGCGCCGGACGAGGCCTGAAAACGGAGGCCCGCCGGCAGTTGCCTGTAGGCCGAGTCAGCAGTCACTTGCAACAGGCTTCCCGCGCCGGAATTTGCAACTATCTTGGAGCCATGCGCGCCAGCGACCTGCTCCATCCCCGGCCCGAGGGCCTCTATTGTCCACCCGGCGATTTCTTTATCGACCCGGTGCGGCCGGTCAACCGGGCGCTGATCACGCACGGCCATTCCGATCATGCGCGTTCCGGCCACCGCTCCGTGCTGGCCACACAACAGACGATTGACATCATGGGGCTGCGCTACGGCGAGGGTTTTGCCGGCACGACGCAAGCGGCAGCGCTCGGCGAGACGATTACGCTGAACGGCGTCACTGTCACCTTTCATCCGGCCGGCCATGTGCTCGGCTCGGCGCAGATCGAGGTCGTGCACCAGGGCACATGCATCGTCGCGTCGGGCGACTACAAGCGCCAGAAGGATGCGACCTGCGCACCATTCGAACCGATCAGATGCGACGTGTTCATCACCGAGGCGACCTTCGGCCTGCCGGTGTTCCGCCATCCGCCCGATACCGAAGAGATCGCCCGCCTGCTGAAATCGACGGCGCAGTTTCCCGAACGCGCGCATCTGGTCGGCGCCTATGCGCTCGGCAAGGCGCAGCGCGTCATGCGGCTGCTGCGCAACGCGGGTTACGACAGGCCGATCTACATCCACGGCGCGCTGGCCAAGCTCAGCGACTACTATCAGAGCGAGGGCATCGACCTCGGAACGCTGGAGCCGGCGACCGTCGAGAGCGGCGGCAAGGACGATTTTGCCGGCGCCATCGTCGTCGGCCCGCCATCGGCCTTCGCCGACCGCTGGGCGCGACGCTTTCCCGATCCGATCTCGTGCTTTGCATCAGGCTGGATGCGCATCCGCCAGCGCGCCAAGCAGGGCGGCGTCGAGCTGCCGTTGATCATTTCCGATCATGCCGACTGGGACGAGCTGACCGCCACGATCAAGGAGACCGGCGCCGGGGAAATCTGGGTGACGCATGGCCGCGAGGAAGCCCTGGTGCGCTGGTGCGAACTCGAAGGCATCGCCGCGCGGCCGCTGCATCTGGTCGGTTATGAGGATGAGGGCGATTGAGCTGATGGGAGGTTCGATAATCACCTGCGCAGAGCTCTACGGCGCCCCCCTCTGTCCTGCCGGACATCTCCCCCACCTGGGGGGAGATCGGATGTCGCGCCGGCTTTCGCCAATCACTAACGTTGCAGGACGGGCGGCAAGAACGAAACTGCCAATCTCCCCCCTCGTGGAGGAGATGGCCGGCAGGCCAGAGGGGGGCGCCGTAGAACGCGACGCTCGCCCATGGTTCGTATCACCATGAACCGCTTCGCCGAACTCCTCGACCGCCTCGTCCTGACGCCGTCGCGCAATGGCAAGCTGACGCTGCTGACCGATTATTTCCGCGGCGTCGAGGATCCGGATCGCGGGCTGGCGCTGGCCGCGATCACCGGTGACCTCACCATCGCGGCGGTCAAGCCGGCGATGCTGCGCACACTGGTCATCGAGCGCATGGACCCGGTGCTGTTCGGCTATTCCTACGATTATGTCGGCGATCTCGCCGAGACCGTGTCGCTGGTCTGGCCGCAATCGCCCGCAGATATCGCCAACCATGAGCCGACACTCGCCGATGTCGTCGCGAAGTTGCAGGCGGCGAGCCGGTCCGACGGGCCGAAGGTGCTGGCCCGGCTGCTCGACAGCGCCAGCATATCGGCGCGCTTCGCCATCATCAAGCTGGTCACCGGCGGCCTGCGCATCGGCGTCTCGGCGCGGTTGGCCAAGCAGGCGCTGGCCGATCTCGGCAAGGTCGACATCGCCGAGATCGAGGAGCTCTGGCACGGACTGGCGCCGCCCTATGCCGAGCTGTTCGCCTGGCTGGAGGGCAAGGCCGAGAAACCTGAGAAAACAGCGCTGGCGCTGTTCCGGCCAGTGATGCTGTCGAACCCCATTGGTGACGGCGACCTCGAAAAGCTCGACCCCGCCGACTACGCAGCCGAGTGGAAATGGGACGGCATCCGCGTCCAGGCCGTATCGGAAGGTGGCATTCGCCGGCTTTATTCGCGGACCGGCGACGACGTCTCCGGGGCTTTTCCGGATCTCGCCGAGGCGATGGACTTTTCCGCCACTCTCGACGGCGAGCTTCTGGTCGGCGATCCCCGGCAGGCGACAGGCACGTTCTCGGACCTCCAGCAGCGGCTGAACCGCAAGAGCGTGACACCGAAGATCCAGCAGCAATATCCGGCGTTCATGCGCTGCTACGACGTGCTTCAGATCGGCGACGAGGATTTGCGCACGCTCTCCTTCCGCGAGCGGCGCGGCCGCCTCGAAGGCTTTGTGACGAGCCTCGATCCGAGCCGCTTCGATCTTTCACCGCTGGTGGAATTCACCGACTGGCAGGCGCTGGAGGAATTGCGCCGCAAGCCGCTGCATCCGGTCATCGAAGGCGTGATGTTGAAGCGCTGGGATTCGCCCTATCTCACCGGCCGGCCGAAAGGCCCATGGTTCAAATGGAAGCGCGATCCGCACACGGTCGACGCCGTGCTGATGTATGCTCAGCGCGGCCACGGCAAGCGTTCGAGCTTTTATTCCGATTACACGTTCGGCGTCTGGTCCGGGCCGGAAGGGTCGGAGGAACTGGTGCCGGTGGGCAAAGCTTATTTCGGCTTCACCGACGAGGAGCTGCGGCAGATCGACAAATATGTCCGCGACAACACGGTCGAGCGTTTCGGCCCGGTCCGCTCGGTGCGGGCCGACCGCAAACAAGGCCTTGTGCTGGAGGTGGCGTTCGAAGGGCTCAACCGCTCGACGCGGCACAAATCCGGCGTCGCCATGCGCTTTCCGCGCATTTCCCGGCTGCGCTGGGACAAGCCGGCCGCCGAAGCCGATCGCATCGAGACGCTGCAGGCGCTGCTCGACAGCTAGAGCGATGTGCGTCCAATTGGGCGCACGATGCGTTGAGACTCAAGGAACGATCGAGACGCGTATCTCGTAAATGTCGACCGACTTGCCCTGCTTGTCGAAGTCGGAATTGATGGCGATGGTGCCGGCAGCGCCCGGACGCTTGTCGGGAAACCGCACGTCGAACAGATATTCATTATGCTCATGGCCGACCGCGTAGCGCTTGCGGCCGCAGTCGCCGAGTTCGCCGAAATTGCAGTCGACGGAGATCTGCGTCTCCTTGCCCTCCTCGGAACGGGCGATGATGTCGAACACGGCGTGCTTGCCGGCGAGTTTTTCCAGCACGCCCTGCCCGACATCGAAGCTGATGGCCGAACCGGAGGCGCCCGACCGTATGCGCAGGAAGGAACCGCTGTCGTCCTCCATGACTTCGGCCCTGGCATCCGAAGGCGCGCTGACAAGCGCCGGGTCGCTCGGCGTAAACACATTGATCCAATCGCGATTCTCATCCGCGGCGCCGGGGGTCAGCGGCGAGGCCGTATCGCTTGGCGGCGTGAAATCATCGTCCTCCACCGTCGGCGGCGTTTGCGGCGGGGCCGTGTCGAGTTCTGCCGCCGACTTGAACACGCCGGTCTGCGCAGCGAAATAGACGCCGATGCCGGCAGCGGCGAGCAGCGTCACGCCGAGGAAGATCGCTGTAAGGGGCAGGCGGCGGCCCCTCACCCGCCTGTCGTCGCGGTCGGGCATCACCTCCGCGTCGCCGTCTCCGGTCGATGGAGATGACATGTCGATCTCCGGCGCACCGGAAATAACCGCTTCGGGCATGATATCGGGAACGACCGGCAGGACGCGCGACCGCGGCGCGTCGGATACAGGCGGCTTTACTGGACTGTCGACAACGATCTCAGGCGACGGTGAAGGCTCTGTATCGGCATCGACAGTCGGTTCGGCTGCACCTTCAGCCGGCCGCTCCACCGCCGGTGCCGCGGCGTCATCATCCGTCGCTGGGCCGACCTCGGGAACCGCCGGCAGGAACTCGGATTCGATTTCGGTGATCTTGGCCTGCACCGCCTTGCGGCGCTTGATGGCGACTTCCACCGTCACGCCCGGGTTGGCCTGTAGGGCGCGGTCCAGTGCAGCGAAGGCCGATCTATAGACCCTCTCGCGAAACGTCCGGTCTTCGGCATTGCCTTTCTCGAAGGCATTCCGGATCGCTTTTTCGATCGCGTCCAAACGGGACCCCTCTGCACGTACGGTCACATTGTCATGATCGTTAGCCGTAGGCGACCAATCAATCAACGGGCCAGCGGCCGCAATCTGCCTTGGCGACGCGTCCAAGGCCCATTTCGGCGGTTTTCGGTAAAGAAATCAACATTTTTCACCGATTTTCCCAACGCGGCACTGCGCAACCTGCCGGTGTGGCATCGCGCGACACATGGCGGAATTCGCGCGGCGGCCCTCTTAGTGCGCCCCGCGAGGCTCTCGACACGAATTGCCAAGTCCCATCTTGAATTCGCGGCCGGTTGCGTCTATCACCCAGCGCATCTTGGAGGCCCCGGCTTCCCGGGCCGCTTTAGCTCAGTTGGTAGAGCACATCATTCGTAATGATGGGGTCAGGTGTTCGAGTCACCTAAGCGGCACCAATCTCCTACCCCCGATTTTCAAGAAATTGTCTCACGCGCCGCTTGGGATCACTGCGATGTTGCCGGCGACAGTCGCAATATTCTTCCCGCTCGTTCATCGGTCAACGCCATGACCGCGCCGTCGGGAGCCTGCACCACGTCTCGGATACGCCTGCCGAGGGCGAGGACTTCCTCACCTGCGACCTGCTCGCCGTCGATCCTGACGCGAACGATGCCTTTCGCCGACAGTCCGCCGATCAACAGGTCGCCTCGCCAATCGGCAAACATGTCGCCGGTGTAGAAGGTCATGCCGGAAGGCGAGATGACAGGCGTCCAGCTATGGACGGAGCCGGCAAACTCCGGCCGAGTGGACGGATCGGGGATGCGTTCGCCTGAATAGTGTCGGCCCCAGCTGACGACGGGCCAGCCGTAATTCCTGCCTGCTCCAGGAATGTTCAGCTCGTCGCCGCCGCGCGGTCCCATTTCCGCCGTCCAGAGCACGCCGGTTTCAGGATGAATCGCTGCGCTTTGCACGTTGCGATGGCCGTAGGACCATATCTCGTCGGCGCCGTCCTTGCCGACGAAGGGATTGTCGTCAGGCACGGAACCGTCGGGATTGATTCGGACGACCGTCCCGAGATGATTGTTCGCGTCCTGCGCCTGTCGCGCCTTGCCGCGCTCGCCGAGCGTGACGAAGAGCTTGCCATCCGGCGCGAATACCAGGCGAGAACCGTAGTGGTGCCGGCTGGAGACGGCTGGTTCCTGCCGGAAGATCACTTCGAAGTTCGAAAGCGCGCGCCCGTTCTCGTCCAAACGTCCACGGCCGACGGACGTAGCCGCGCCGCCGCGGCGTTCCTCCGAATAGGAGAGATAAACCGTCCGGTTGTTGGCGAAATCGGGATCGAGCGCCACGTCCAGCAGGCCGCCTTGTCCGCTGGCGAGGACGTTCGGCACACCGTCGATCGGATCGGAAACGGCCCCGTCGGTCGAGACGAGCCGCAGGCGGCCCGGACGCTCGGTGACCAGCAACGCGCCGTCGGGCAGGTAGGTGGCGCCCCAGGGATGTTCGAGCCCCTCGGCAAAGGTCTCGACCGCAACGCGGCCTGTTTCGCTCTCTACGCTCCTGGAAGGGTCCTGCGCGAGCGTGGGCGTACCGAAGGCAAGAAGAAAAGACGAAGCAATGAGTATCCGCAGCATGATTTCTCCATCCGAACGGGTATAGGGAGGAGCCGCCGGCTCCGGATATAATGACCGACTACCGATGCGGTTCCAAGCTGACGCGCCTCTCAGCTAATGAGCACGTCATTGCCGACGAGCCCGGCGCGTGCGCCCTCCGTTGTCGCCGGCCTGGACCGCCGCCAAAAAGCCTGGTGTTTGCGGAACTTCCTTCCTGGGTGGCGAGGCTTTCCGAGCGGTTGTCGCGCCGTCCCTCCTGTCGCCAAGGATGCGGATCTGCCGGGGGTGCCGGGCGCCTGACCTGGCACTCAGCCAGGGAGCCAAGCATCCGCGTTTCGGTGTTCCTCGAACGATAGCCGCGACGTTTTTGCGAACGCCGTTTCAGACTGGCGCGCATCTCAATTGAAGTGTTGGAGCCCAGCGGCGCCCCAAGACCAAGCGAATATGAAGACAAATGCGTGCAAATGAAAACCAACTGAGACACAACTGAAACACATATACGCGCGGGCGACATGCGCGCGAAACGCTTTGCCGGGATGTTCCGAGCCTCACCAGGCCAGCAACGGCAGGAGCGTCGCCGATGACACCCGACCAGATCAGACTCGTCCAGGACAGTTTTCGCGAGGTCGTCCCGATACGGGTCACCGCGGCCACGCTGTTCTATGAACGCCTGTTCGCGATCGACGCGGATCTTCGCGCGCTGTTTCCGGTGACAGACATGACCAAGCAAGGCGCCAAGCTGATGGCGAGCCTGGGCTTCGTCGTGCACGGATTGGAGCGTGCCGACACCATCCTCCCGACGGTGCGCGTGCTCGCCAGGCGTCACGTGACCTACGGCGTCGAGGAGCATCATTACCCGATCGTCGGGCAAGCGCTCATCGAGACGTTGGCGGCCGGCCTCGGTGAGGCTTTTACACCGGCTGTCCGCGACGCTTGGGAGGCGGCCTACGGGTTGCTCGCGAGTGAGATGATCGCGGCTGCCCGCGAGGATCAGCTCGCAGCGTGATTTTTATTGGATGCAGCCGAAGGCGACCATCCACCCGAACGACAATTCCAAATGGAGAGAAATACGATGTTCAGATACACAGCTCTTGTAGCGCTTTGCGTTGCGGCAAATTCCGCTTCTGCCGGCGAACTGACGGCCCGCCAGGGTGGGACCGTCGATCTCGGCAATTTTCACGGCGTTGTCTACTACACCGAGGCCGATGACGGCTATCGCGTGGTCACCACGATGGCGGCGGGCGAAGAAAACCTGCCCGTGCGCTTCGTCGCGACCCTTACAGAGGGCCAGGCGATGGTGATCTCGGTCCCGGGCGAGTTGGCAAAACCCGGCCAGACACTCGAAATCTCGCGCGCCAAAGGCAAGCTCGTCGTCGCGAAAGTCGAGTCCACCCAGTAACGGGTGGAAAGTTGACGTTGCGACGCAACCGGGTAGTCTTGCGCTTCTCTCCGCGCCCAACAACGCGAAGAGACAATGGGCACCGCCATTGGGATCGCTATCGTCCCGACCTCGGAGAACGAGATGCTCAAGGTGCTATGTGCAGACGTTCGATTTCGACTTTTTGAGTGCGGACAATTTCTCCTCACCCTGATCGGCGCCGGTGTGCTTGCGTCGGCCGCCTTTGCCGATGCCGCCGAGCCAGCGGCCCTCGCTGTCGCGGATTTCGAGTTCAGGGACACATCCGGCGAGGTCAGGGACCAGACCGCCGAACACGAAGCGCGGCTGAAGACCTTTGGCGTTGCGTTGCGGGATAGTCTTTCGGGCAACCGGAAGATCGACCTCGTCGCGCTGCCCTGCCAGACGGAACAGTGCACCATCAGGGATCCCGGCCTTGTCGATCTCTCGAGGCAGGCAAGAACAGCCAGCGCGAAATATCTCCTCATCGGCCAGATGCACAAGATGAGCACGCTGGTCGGCTGGGTGAAGTTTGCAGTGCTGGATCTGAACGACAACAAACCTGTCTGCGATCGATACCTGACCTACCGGGGAGATACCGACGAAGCGTGGCGACGAGCAGCAGAATTCACGGCGCGCGACATCGAGAAGCACTGCATTCCGTAGGGTATCAACAGCTTGTTCGAGTCACGCAAGCAGTACCTGTATCTACCGATCAGCCGGACGATGCGGGGCCATCGCCCAGCGACGCCACCGTCTTCAGCGCGCCGTCGAGCATGTCGCCCTTCTCGTCCTTCAACGCCATCTCGCGCAGGCGCCTGATCCAATCGGCGGCATCGTCCCGGCCTTTAACCAGGTCGAGCGCCGACAGTACGCGGTCGAATTTCGACTGCGCGCGCACATGGGTGTCACTGTAGCCCTTGATCAGCCGGCGGCAGTTGAGGATTTCTGTGGCAAGCGCGTAGTCTTCCCTGACATGGCCCAACGCCAAATCATACCAGCGCTCGATATGCGCGGTCTCGACCTTGTGGCGCAGCAGGCGGCGGCGCCAGCGGCGCAGACCGCCGATGAACCACAGCGCGGCAAAGCCGGCAAAGCTGTCGGTGCGGATGCGGCGGCCGCGATTGATGCGGCGGTCGAGGAAGGCGGCAAGCTTCGGCCGCGCCTCGATATAGCTGCCCAGCCCCGACGGCAGCGTGCCGCAGAATTCCTCGATGCGCGGATGGAAATATTCGGTCACCTGCAGGATCGAGCCGTCCTTGACGCCGACCTCACGGCGCACGCGCTTGTCGCGCGTCGAGCGCGTCTTCAAATCAGCGACGCGGATCATGTCGTCGTAGCACATGGCATTGGCCAGATGCTTTGCCGCAGCGATCGACAGCGCGTAGTCATGCTCGGCGCTGTCCACGGCGACGGCCCGATCGAGCCGGTCGAGATACTCGCCGCCATAGGCGATGTCCTGATAGTCGGCGACCTTTTTCAGACCGCGAAGCGCCATGTCGCGCAGGGGAAGCGGCAGCGCGTCGACGCGCGCCGCGAGGTCCTGCCAGCCCTTCAGCAGGCTTTCCGGGCCGCTCACCTTTGCTGCCACGCCGGTTTCGACAGTTTTCGGCTCCGCAGCTTTTTCGCCTGGGGACGGCGCAGTCGTGATGCCACGGGCGCGATCAAAGGAGGCGCCGAAGGCGGCAAGGCTGGCCTTCACGCCGCGGCCGCCGGCACTGACCGCCTGCTCATAGCTCTCGCGCGTGAACGGCAAGGCATCGGAACCCGCCAGTGCGCCGAGCAGGCTGGCCGAGATCATCGAGCCATTGTCGGCGGCGATCTTCTCCATGTCGAAGGCGATGAAGCGCTTGGCCGCGGCTTCAGCCGTGGCATGCACCTTTGGTGACGAGGCCCGGCCATCGCCGGGCTCGATCTTTTCCGAGACGGCGGCGATGCGATGCGACGAGGCGATCAGCGTGGTTCGCTCGGGCGTGACGAAGCCGCGGATGATGGCGCGGCCGGCTTCCATCAGTTCCGCCGCGATCAGTATGTCGACATCGCCCTGCGACGGCGACAGCGCAAAGACCGGCAGCCGGCCGGTGTCTCTGGCCATCTCGACATAGTAGATGGTGGCGCCGGTGCGCTGGGCGACGCCGGCGACCGAGGTAGACTGAGCGAGGTAGCCGTTGCGCTCGGCGACGTCGGTGATCCAGTCGGCCAGCACGCCACCGCCCTGGCCGCCGACCGCCAGCACGGCAAGCTTAATGACGCGCTCGTCTTCGGGAGCACCGACCTTCGAGCGCGATGAGGGGACGGCGTCAAGCATCGGCGAATGTCAGGCGCCGGCTTTCACGGCGCCGCTGCAAGAGGTTGATCGTGGCGCGACGCGCGCTTTCCAGGAAACGGTCCCAGCGGCTCGGATTGTGCACCACGTCGGCGCGGTAGAAGGATGGGCACAGCACCGCCGCATCGGCGACCTCGCCGCAATTGCCGCAGCCGACGCAGCTCTGATCGATATGCGCCACCGGATCGTCACGCAGCGGATCGTCCAGCGACTTCACCGACAGCGACGGGCAGCCGGAAAGCCGCATGCAAGCATGGTCGCCGGTGCAGATGTCCTCGTCGACACCGAATTTCGGCTTGACGACGCGCTCGCCGCCCTTGATCGCCTTGTCGACCAGCGGCTTTTCGCGACGCTGCCGGTTGAGCATGCATTCGGACGAGGCGACGATGACTTTCGGGCCCTTCTCGTCCGTCGTTAGCGCCTCGCGCAGCGTGTCCTGCATCTTGGTGACATCATAGGTGCGGTCGATGTGGCGCAGCCATTTGACGCCCATGCCCTTCACCGCCTCGGTGATCGGGTGCTTTGTCGACTTCGTCTTGTTGCCGGCGCGGGATGAAAGAATATCCTGCCCTCCCGTCGCCGCCGAATAGAAATTGTCAACGATGACGATGACGCCGTCGTTCTTGTTGAACACGGCGTTGCCGATCGACGAGGTCAGGCCGTTGTGCCAGAAGCCGCCGTCACCGACGAAGGAGATCGAGCGGCGCTTGGCATCGGGCGAATTGAACGCCGAAGCCGAGGCCGGCCCCAGCCCGTAGCCCATGGTGGTGGCGCCGAGCTCGAAGGGTGGCATGATCGAGAACAGATGGCAGCCGATGTCGGAGGCGATGTGGTGCTTGCCGAGCTCCTGCTCGACCAGCTTGGTGGCGGCGAAGATCGGCCGTTCCGGACAGCCGACGCAGAAGCCGGGCGGACGGCCCGGGACGACATTGATCAGGTCGGCGGTATCGAGCCCGTCGCCAATCTTGTTTGGCGCGCGGACCTCGCTTGGCAGCAGATGCGGGATGGTGGCGCGCAGGAACGATCCGATGCCGTCGAGCATGACCTGGCCGGTGTATTCGCCGGCCATCGGCAGATGTTCCTTGCCGACGAGTTTGGTGCCGCGCCCGGCCTTGTGCAGCATCGCGGCAAAAGCCTGCTCGATATAATTGGGCTGGCCTTCCTCGACGACGAGCACGGCATCCTTGCCTTCGCAGAAGGACAGGAACTCGTCATCGACCAGGGGATAGACGGCATTGAGCACATAAAGCGGCACGTCGGTCTCGCCATAAGTGTCGGCGAGGCCGAGCCGCTGCAGCGCGCGGATGACCGAATTGTACATGCCGCCCTGCATGACGATGCCGACCGACCCGTGCTCCGGGCCGAAGAATTCGTTGATCTTGTTGTTACGGATGAAATCCACGGCAGCCGGCCAGCGTTTCTGCACCTTTTCCTTCTCGTGCAGGAACGAAGCGGGCGGCAGCACGATGCGGCCGGTGTCGCGGCGCGGCGCGTCGAGCGCATCGGCCACCGTCATCGCCGGCCGCTTGTTGTCCTTGGCGATGAAATGACCATGGACATGGCAACAGCGGATGCGGACCTGCAGCATCACAGGCGTGTTGGAAACCTCCGACAGTTCGAAGCCGTCCTCCACCGCCTTGACGATCGACGGCAGGTTCGGGCGGGGATCGAGCAGCCAGACCTGGCTCTTCATGGCGAAGGCGTGGCTGCGCTCCTGCATGATCGAGGAGCCTTCGCCGTAATCCTCGCCGACAATGATCAGCGCGCCGCCGGTGACGCCGCCCGAGGCGAGATTGGCGAGCGCGTCCGAGGCGACATTGGTGCCGACGGTCGACTTGAACGTCGCCGCGCCGCGGATCGGATAATGCACCGATGCCGCCAGCATGGCGGTGGCGGTCGCTTCCGAGGCGCTCGCCTCGAAATGCACACCGAGCTCGCCGAGAATATCCTGCGCGTCGGCGAGCACGTCCATCAGATGGCTGATCGGCGCACCCTGATAGCCGCCGACATAGCCGACGCCGCATTGCAGCAGCGCCTTGGTGATGGCGAGAATGCCTTCGCCGGAAAACTCCTCGCCGGCGCCGAGCCTGAGCTTTTCAACTTCTTTGGCAAAAGACCGTTCGGCCATTTTGGGCTCCTTCCGTTACCGCCGGCATCCGGCAGCGCGTAAGATCAAATGTCGTGCTTGCGAATGTTCTTCAGCATCTTCTGCAGCGTGGCGATCAGCGCCGCATATTCGGCATCGTCGATGTCGTCGAACATCGCCTCGAACGCGTCATGCATGGCCGGCCACGCGCGCGCGAACTCGGAGCGGCCATCGTCGGTCAGGAACACGTGGCGGATGCGGCTGTCGGTGACCCCCTGCTCGCGCCGCACAAACCCTTGCCCCTCCAGCGTGTCGAGCGTCCGGCTCAAGGTCGACTGCTCGATGACAGTGTAGACCGAGAGGTCGTTGACGGTGACGCCGTCGGTGACCGACAGCACGGCCAGCGTCCGGACCTGCGGAATGGTCAGGCCCTGCTTGCGGAAATCGTCGCGCAAGGTGGCGTTGTAGCGGCCCATGATGCGGTTCATCAGATAGGGCGCGAATTGCTGCAGGCCGATCTGGCCCAAAGTCGAGATGCGCTGGCGCTTTTCAACCTTCTGTTCCATCACAGCCTCCCCGCCAGCAGGAAGCCGGAGCCGCCGCCAAGCCCGGCGCCAGGGTGGGTGGAGGCGCCGATATGGTAGAGGCCCTTGATCCCGGTGGCGTGATTGCGACTCGTCTTGAACGGCCGCCACAGGAACGACTGGTCGATGGTCGAGGAGCCGCCATAGGGATCGCCGCCGACCAGATTGATGTTCATCGCTTCCAGATCGGCCGGCGAATAGGCGCGGCGTGCAATCACGCTGTCCTTGAACCCGTCGATATGGCTGGCGAGGATCGCTTCGGCGCGATCGGCGTAGGCCTCGCGCAACGCGTCGGTCCAGCGGCCGTCGGCCGGCGTCTGCAATTTGCCGGCGGCATCGCCCTTGATGGTGCGGGGCGCCTCGGGCAGTTGCAGCCACAGGATCGCCTTGCCGTCCGGACAGCGCGACGGGTCGAGCGCATGCGGCTGGCCAACGCAGATGGTCGGCACCTCCGGCAGCATGCCGCGCACCGCCTCGTTGCAGGCTTTCGACACGCCGTCGAGCCCGGGCGTCAGGTGCAGCAGCGCGACTTTGTCCAGGCCGTCGCCGCGCCAGGCGGGCGGCCTGTCCAGGGCATAATGGATCTGGAAATTGCCTTTGCCGTAGCGGTATTTTTGCGTTGCCTCGACGTCGGCCTTCGGGGCCGCGTCGCCGAGCAGCCGCTCGTAGAGCTGGGTCGGTGTGACCGAGCAGATGACGCTCTTTTTTGCAGTGACCGTTTCGCCCGAAGCCAGCCGCACGCCGGTGGCTCGACCTCCGCTCTGGACAATCGAGGCAACGTCACCGCCAGTCCGGATCACGCCGCCGCGCTCCTTGATCAGCGCTTCGAAGGCGGACAGCAGATTCCTGGCGCCGCCCTTGACGATCGGCGCGCCGGCAGCTTCCAGCGCGAAGGCGATAACTTTGGCGATCTGGCCGGAGAACGCGTCTTCCGGCCCGAGACCGGCATGCAGCACCCAGGGCGCCCACAGCGCGCGGGTGGTTTCGGATTGGTAGGTGCTCTCCAGCCAGCCACGTGCCGGCACCAGCGCTTCGCCGAGGAAGGCGGCAAGATTGCGCGGGCTTCGCCGCCATGCTTCGCCGGCGAGCAGCTTGGTCGTCGGATAGGACCATAGGCTGCCGCCGAGCAGCCCGAACAGCAGGCCGGCATTGCGCTCGATCTCGCTCACATCGCTGCCGTGCCGGTCGCCGTCGCCTGCGGCAAGCGCATTGGCAGCCGCGACATTGGCGGCGCGGTCGGTACGCAGGACGGCATGGCTGCCGTCCGGGCGCAGCACGCCGGTCGGCGTGGCGGTGCTGCAGAATTCCAGGCCGTGCCGCGCCAGGTCCTTGCCCAGCGCCGCATAGGCCGGCGAGGTTATGAACAGGACGAAGGTCGTCGCCATCACGTCATGGATGAAGCCGGGCGCGGTGATCTCCTCGGTGCGCATGCAGCCGCCGATGCGGTCGTTGCGCTCGAGCACCTGCACCTTCGCCCCCTTGCCGCCGAGCATCGCCGCGCAAACCAGCGCGTTGATGCCGCTGCCGACGATGATGTGATCGGGCGCGTTCATCGAGGGGTGCTCGCTGGGGGCGGGAGGTGGAATTCAATTGCGCGGGTCGGCGTTCCTTCGCGCCCCCCTCTGTCCTGCCGGACATCTCCCCCACGAGGGGGGAGATTGGCAGCTTCGGCGCTCCGCCTATCCCTGCGACGTTGGAGATTGGCGAAGGCGGCGGTGATAGCCGATCTCCCCCCAAGTGGGGGAGATGTCCGGCAGGACAGAGGGGGGCGCCGTAGGGTCGCAGCTTTGCAAGGCCGCCGCTCCCACCCCATCACTGCAGTACCACCTGCACGCATGATCTTCTCCCGAAGACCGCCACCTCGTCCTATTGTCTCGGCACCAGCGCCAGTGCGCGGATCGGGCTGCCGGTGCCGTGCTCGATCTTGAGCGGCGCGGCGATCAGGATCGCGCCTTTCGGCGGCAGCCGGTCGAGGTTGCAGAGGCTGGCGAGGCCGTAGCGGTTGGCCTTGTGCATCAGGCTGTGCGCCGGGAAAGGCGGCTCCATTCCCCCTGCCTTGCCGGCATCGGTGCCGATCGTCTCGCTGCCCCAGCCCTTGATGTCCTTGCTGATCAGAAACTGTATGGCCTCGGCCGTCGGGCCGGGCGTGTGCGGGCCGGTCTCGTCGGCGTTGAGGAATTCGGCTTCCGAGCCGTTGCGCTTGTACCAGTCGGTGCGCATCACCACCCATTCGCCGGCGTTGATCGCGCCGTGCTCGGCTTCCCACGCCTTGATGTGGTCGACGGTGAGCAGGAAGTCATGGTCGGCAGCGGCTTGGCTGGAGCAGTCGATGACATTGACCGGCCCGACGAAGTTCTGCGCCGGAATGGTGTCGGTGGCGCCGTCCGGATAATCCTTGCCGGTGATCCAGTGCTGCGGCGCGTCGAAATGCGTGCCCGAGTGCTCGCCGAGTTTCAGCCAGTTCCAGGCCCACCACGGTCCGTTCTTGTCATAGGCGGAGATGGCGTGGATCTCGACCTTCGGCGTGTCGACAGCGAGTTCCGGCGGCAGCTTGATCAGCGGCGTATTCGGCCCAAGCGGCGCCGTCAGGTCGACCACCTGAATGGCGCCTGAAAGAAGCTGGCCGGCGACCTCGCCGAGAAGTTTTTGCGTGTCCATGATCTCTGTTCCCTCTTTCTTGGATAGCTCTGAAGGCTCGTTGCGGCCCTTAATATCCTACTAGACGAAAACATATGCATCTGCAATTATCTTTAAGCATAAAGGAAATGGGGTTGGGTGGGGTGTGAGCGAGTTTGACGCCATATTCGTTGGGGCAGGCCACAACAGTCTGGCATGCGCCGCGCATCTGGCGCTCAAGGGTTGGAAAACCGGGGTTTTTGAGCGCGGCGCAACAATTGGTGGCGCCGTCCAGACCCGTGAATACACGCTGCCCGGCTTCCGGCACGATTTCGGTGCGATGAATTTGAGCCTGTTCTCCGGCTCGGCCTTTCACAAGAAATATGCAAATGAATTGAAAAGCCACGGGCTGGAATTTGCGCCGATCGCCGATTGCTTTGCCAGTGCGTTCCCCGACGGTCGCTGGTTCGGCGTCAGCAACGACCTGGAAAAGACCGCATCGCGCATGGCAGCTTTTTCCTCAGCCGACGCCGCCACATGGCGGCGGCTGGTTGACGCCTTCCCTGGAGAAGCCGAGCATCTGTTCCGGCTGCTGGGGGCGCCGATGAGCGGCCGGGCGCTGGCCGGCACCGCCTGGAACCTGTGGCGCAAGAAGGGCTTCGCCGGCGCGCTCGATACCGGCCGGTTGCTGCTTTCCTCACCCCGCGCGTGGCTCGATGAGAATTTCGAGTCGCCGCATGTCAAGGCGACGCTGGCCACCTGGGGCATGCATCTCGATTTCGCCCCCGACATCGCTGGCGGCGCCGTATTCCCCTACCTGGAATCGATGGCAAACCAGTGCTTCGGCATGGTGCTCGGCAGGGGCGGCGCCGACACCATCATCCGTGCCCTGTCCGGAATGGTCACTGCTGCCGGCGGAAAGATCGCCACCGGGGCTGAGGTGGCCGAGATCACCGTTGCCGCCGGCAAGGCGACCGGCGTGCGGCTCGCTTCCGGCGAGACGCACACTGCCACCAAGGCGGTCATCGCCGGGGTTGCACCAGGGGCGCTGCCGGGCAGACTGCTGCCTGATGGTTCCGGCGACACCGGTTTCGACACGGCGATGAAAAAATTCCGCCATGCGCCGGGCACGATGATGATCCATCTGGCGCTGGACGATCTGCCGGATTGGCGCGCCGGCGCCGAGCTTCGGCAATTCGCCTATGTCCATCTGTCGCCTTCGCTCGACGCGATGTCGCGGACCTATCAGCAGGCAATATCGGGCATGCTGCCGGACGAGCCGGTGCTGGTCGTCGGCCAGCCGACGGCGATCGATCCGTCGCGAGCGCCGGAAGACAAGCATGTGCTGTGGGTGCAGGTGCGCATGCTGCCCGCCGAAATCCTTGGCGATGCGGCCGGCAAGATCGCGCCGGATCACTGGGACAACGTCAAAGAAAGCTATGCCGAGCGCGTTCTCGACATCATCGAGACCTATGCGCCCGGCCTTCGCCGGAAGATCCTCGGCCGCGCCGTGTTCTCGCCTCTCGATCTCGAACGCGAGAACCCCAACCTCGTCGGCGGCGACCAGATCTGCGGCAGCCATCATCTTGCGCAGAATTTTCTGTTCCGCCCAGCACGCGGTTATGCCGGCTGGAACACGCCGGTCGGGAATTTGCATCTCACAGGGGCTGCAACATGGCCAGGCGCCGGCACCGGTGCGGCCTCGGGCTATATGCTCGCCCAACAGCTTGGCGAGAGGTAGAATTCAAAAACACACGTGGGGGAAGGAGGGCAAGGCGCGGTTGCCCAAGGAGCCTGAACCCACTGAACCACAACGACGCCGCGCACAGAAAACCAACAGGGGAACGACCATGACAATCAACAGACGAGAATTGCTCGGATATGGCGCAGCAGCACTTGGCGCCACCGTCATCGGCCTGCCGCAAATGGCCAAGGCAGCCGGCGAACTGACCATCGCCTACAACGTCAACCTGCCGTCCTGGGACCCGACCACCGGGCCTTCGGCAGTCAACCCGACGATCCAGGGCCTTTACCAGTCGGTGTTCGACCAGTTCATTCCGCAGAAGCCGGACCTGTCCTTCGCGCCGGGCCTGCTGACCGAATGGGGATGGAACGAGGATCGCACCAAGATCATGATGACGGTGCGCGAGGGCGTCACCTGGCATGACGGCTCGCCGTTCACGGCCGAGGACGTAGTCTGGTCGCTGCAGCGGGCGGGCGACGAAAAGACAGGGAATCCGATCCAGTTCGTCTGGAAGAACGTCAACAATTTCAAGATCGACGGCAACAAAATCACCGGCGACGTGGTGCAGTTCGACCCGGTTTATTTCAAGTGGATGTCGTTCCTGACCGGCTACATCATGCCGAAGGCCTACTACGAGAAGGTCGGTGCCGAGGGCTTCGAGAAAGCCCCGATCGGCACCGGCCCCTATATGGTCGACAAATTCGAGCGCAACGCCTTCTTGCGACTGAAGGCCAACCCGAATTACTGGGGCGACAAGCCGGCCTTCGAGAATGTGACGATCAAGTTCGTCACCGATGCGGCGAGCCGCGTTGCCGAAATCGAGTCCGGTTCCTCGCAGGTGACGCTCGAAATTCCCTATGAGGAATATGACCGCCTGATCGCCAAGGACGGGCTTGCCGGCTCGTGTAAGAATGTTTCCGACATCGGCATGATCTTCTTCAACGACATCGACGTGATGCTGGACAAGAACGTCCGCCAGGCCGCCGTCATGGCGATCGACAAGAAGCTGCTGGTCGACCGGCTGCTGCGCGGCTACGGCCTACCCATCGACACGCTGGAAACACCGGAATACGCGTCCTACGATCCGTCGATCAAGGTCGAGCACAATCCGGAAAAAGCTAAGGAATTGCTGGCCGCGTCCGGTTATTCGCCGGAAAAGCCGGTCAAGTTCACGATTCAGACGACCAAGGGCTTCAAACCCAAGGACTACGAGATGGTCCAGGCGATCGTCGGCATGTGGCGCAAGGTCGGCATCGAGGCGACGATCGAGGTCTACGAGATCGCCAAGCACTACGAACTGCGCGCCGCCGACAAGCTGGCGCCGGCCGCCTTCTATAACTGGGGCAACGCCATTGGCGATCCGACGACGTCGACCGGCTTTGCCACCTATGGCCCGAGCCCGCATTCGGTTTGGGACAGCCAGGATCTGATCGACATGATCAACCCGCTATGGGGCGAGAAAGACGAGGCCAAGCGCATCGCCGGCTGGAAGGCTGTCGACAAGTACATCGCCGAACAGGCCTATGTGCTGCCGCTGATTCAGTATGCGCAGCCGATCGTGCATGCCAAGGGCGTCAATGTCGTGCAGCATGTGTCCGGCGCGCTGTTGCCGGCGCTGATGACCCCGGCCTGAGATCGGTCCGGGATCGCCGCGCGCCGCCCGCAACGACGGCGCGCATTTTCCGCCAGGCATACAGGCGACCATGTTGCTGCAAAGATTCCTGATCCGTCTTTTGACGATGGCGATCACGCTGTTCGGCGTCGCCGTCGTGGTCTTTGTCGTCATTCGCGTCGCACCCGGCGACCCGATCGCGATGATGCTGCCGCCCGGCGCGACCGACGCCGACATTGCGCGGCTGCGCGCGCTCTATGGGCTCGACAAGACCATCGTCCAGCAGTTTTTCATCTGGCTGTCCGGCGTCATCAGGGGTGATTTCGGCACCTCGATCTCGCTCAGGCAAGATGTGCTGGGGCTGGTCTTCAATCGGCTGCCGGCAACACTGGAGCTCGCTATCGTTGCTCTTTTGATGGCGCTGGCGATCGGCGGCACGACGGCGATCCTCGGCGCGCGCGAACGCGGTACCGCGGTGGAAGCCGGCATCGATATCGCCAGTGGAACGGCGCTTTCCATTCCCGATTTCCTGTGGGGCCTAGTGCTGATCCTGCTATTCGGCGTGCTGATCCCCGTGTTCGATATTTCCGGCCGGGTGTCGCCGCAGCTCGACCTGCCCTTCGTCACCCAGTTCTATCTGTTCGAGAGCATTGCTCGGCTGCGCTTCGACCTGACCAAGGACCTGCTCGGGCACATGCTGATGCCGGCCGTGGCGCTGGCACTGCCGCTGGCCGCGATCATCTCGCAATTGCTGAAACAGTCGCTGAAGGAAGTGCTCGACCTCGATTACGTCGTGCTGGCGCGGGTGAAGGGCTTTTCAGAAACGCAGGTGATCCTGCGCGAGGCGCTGAAGAACGCCGCCTTGCCGACGCTTACCCTGGTTGGCGTGCAGTTCACCTTCCTCATCGGCGGCACGGTCATCGTCGAACGGCTGTTTTCCTATGAAGGCCTCGGCAACATGGCGATCGATGCCGTCATCAACCGCGACCTGCCGCTGATCCAGGGCATCGTGCTGGTCTTCGCACTGCTGTTCGTGCTGATCAACCTGACTGTCGACATGATGTATGCGCTGCTCAATCCGAGGCTGCGTCATGGATGAGGCCCGCATTGCCAAGCGTAGCTTAGGGCCAAGGCTGTGGCTTTCTGGCGGTTGGTTGCTGCTGGCCTTGCTTGCCGCGATCTTCGCGCCGCTGGTGGCACCTCAGGATCCGCTGGCGCAGGATCTGATGTTCGAACGCCTGCCGCCCTTCTGGATGAGCGGTTCAGAACCGGGCTTCTGGCTCGGCACCGACAGCCTCGGCCGCGATCTCCTGTCACGGCTGATCTTCGGCGCCCGCATCGCCTTCATCGTCGCCTTCGCGGCGGCCTTGGCCGCCTGCGTGGTCGGCTCGACGCTCGGGCTGATATCAGGCTATTTCGGCGGCTGGGCCGACCGCATCATCTCGCGCATCGTCGACGTCTGGATGGCATTCCCGCCGGTGCTGTTTGCCATCCTTTTGGTCGCTGTGCTCGGCACCGGCTTGACCTCGGTCATCATCGCCATCGCCGTCATCGACTGGACGCGCTTCTGCCGGGTGATCCGCGCCGAGACCATGGGCCAAGCGCGCATGGACTATGTCGAGAACGCCCGCATCGCCGGCTACGGCCGCATCGGCATCATGCTGCGCGAAGTGCTGCCCAATGTGGTGCCGTCGATCGTCGCGCTGCTGTCGCTGGAGATGGGCATCGCCGTCATCGTCGAGGCGATCCTGTCCTTCGTCAATCTGTCGATCTCGACCGACGATCCAACCTGGGGCGGCATCATCGCCGAGGGCCGCCTGTCGATCCATCAGGCCTGGTGGGTGCTGGTGTTCCCGCTGGTCACGCTGATCCTGACGGTGCTGTCGTTCAGCCAGTTCGGTGAGGCGTTGAAGGCCCGTTTCGATCCGGTGCTGCGATGAGCGCGGCGAAACCCTGCCTCGACATAAGCGGCTTGAGCGCCGTGCTGGCCAACGGCCAACGCGTGCTACGCTCGGTCTCGCTCTCGGTTCAACCTGGCGAGGTGCGCGCGCTGGTCGGCGAGAGCGGCGCCGGCAAGACGATGATCGGAAAGGCGGTGCTCGGCGTGCTGCCACTGAGCGTGCGTATCGTCGAAGGCGATATGCTGCTCGAAGGCGAGGACCTCGGCCGGCTTCAGCCAAAGGCAAGGCGCACGCTGATCGGCGCACGCACCGCACTGATCCCACAAGATCCGCTGACCGCGCTCAACCCGTCGCGCCGCATCGGTCCGCAGATGACCGACCGGCTGGTGCGCATCCTCGGCTGGAGCGGACAGAGAGCCGATCAACGCACCCGCCAATTGCTCGACGAGGTGCAGATCCGCGACCCGGACCGCGTCCTCAAATGCTATCCGCACGAGCTTTCCGGCGGCATGCGCCAGCGCGTGCTGATCGCCACCGCCTTCGCCGCCGAGCCTCGGCTGATCGTCGCCGACGAACCGACCACGGCGCTCGACGTGACCGTGCAGAAACAGATCCTGCGGCTGATCGCTGAGTTGCAACGCGAGCACGGCACGGCGATCCTGTTCGTCACCCACGATCTCGGCGTCGTCGCCAAGATCAGCCAGAAAGTGTCGGTGCTCTATGCCGGCAAGGTGGTGGAGGAGGCCGAGACGGCGGCACTGTTTGCGGCTCCGCAGCACCCCTATACACGAGCGCTGATGGCGGCGACGCCGCGCTACACCGATCCGCTCGCCTCGCTGAAGCCGGTGGACGACGCGGTACTGGCCGGACTGGCCGCGGAAATCGCCGCTGCCGACCAAGCCTGGAGGCGACCGCATGGCTGAGCCGCTGGTTTCCGTCCGCGGGCTGAAGGTCGCGCTGCCCGATATGACGCGTAAGCCGCTGATCGGCCGGGCGCCGATGGTGGAGATCCTGAAAGGGCTGGATTTCGACCTGCCAAAGGGATCGGTGACCGGCATCGTCGGCGAATCCGGATCGGGCAAATCGACGCTCGGCCGCGCTTTGGTGCGCCTGTTGGAGCCGAGCGCCGGCAGCATCAGTTTCGACGGCCGCGACATCACGCATCTGCCGGAGGCGGAGCTCAGGCCGCTGCGCCGCAATCTGCAGATGATCTTCCAGGATCCGATGTCGTCGCTCAATCCGCGCCGCACCATTTTCAGCATCGTCGCCGCGCCGCTCAAGCAGAACGGCCTCGGCGACAATCTGAAAGGCCGAGTTGCGGAAGCGCTGCATCGTGTGGGCCTGCCGCAGAGCTTCGCCAGCCGCTATCGCCACGAACTGTCAGGCGGCCAGCGTCAGCGCGTCGGCATTGCGCGTGCGCTGGCGCTGTCGCCGAAATTCGTGCTGGCCGACGAGATCGTCTCCGGCCTCGACGTGTCGACACAGGCGCAGATCCTGACGCTGCTGGAAAAGCTGGCCGCCGAGATGGGCCTGACCGTCGCCTTCATCAGCCACGATTTGTCTGTCATTCGGCGGTTGTGCCGGCAGGTGATCGTCATGCGCGAAGGCGTGATTGTCGAGGCAAGCGCGACGGACGCCTTGTTCGAGAAGCCGCAGCAGGCCTATACGCGCGACCTGATATCAGCCATTCCGCTGCCCGAAATCGATGCCGGCTGGCTGCTGCCTGCGGCGAAGGCGCCGGCATGAAGCATCATTCACAGCAAGTCTCATTCGCACGCCGAAGAGCGGGCCTCGGGCGTGCGCCCGGCAAGTCACCCACGTCCCGCGAGAAGGATGACTGACATGAGGAATGCAATCCGAAACGCAACGCTTGCGACCACCGTCCTGGCCGGCATCGGTACCGCGTCCGCCGGCTCCATCCCCGGCATGCGCGGGCACGATCACACCGGGGTTACGGTGCCCGACATGAAGCAGGCGGTCGACTTTTTCACCGAGGTCGTCGGCTGCAAGAAAGCGATGTCCTTCGGCCCGTTCGCCGACGACAAGGGCACGTTCATGCAGGATCTTCTGGGCGTCGATCCCAAGGCGGTGATCGAGGAGATCACCCTGGTCCGCTGCGGCCACGGGTCGAATATCGAGCTGTTCAAATACACCGCGCCTGATCAGAGAGATCTGCAAGCCCGCAACAGCGATATTGGCGGCTTCCATATCGCCTTCTATGTCGACGATATCGCTGCGGCGAAAGCCTATCTCGATGAAAAGAGCGTCAAGACGCGGATGGGGCCGCTGCCGGTTACCGAAGGGCCGGCGGCTGGACAGGCCATCCTCTATTTCCAGGCTCCCTGGGGCCTGCAGCTGGAAGCGATCAGCTATCCCAATGGCATGGCCTATGAAAAGGACGCAGAGACGGTGCTGTGGAGCCCGAAAACGCCGGAAAAATGATCCGGCAAGCGCGTGCTTGCGGATCTGACCGCAGGCACGCCACAGGCCTCCGAAATCAATCGCTTCAATTATGAAACTTCAAGCTTGAAATAATTTGCCTCAGGCGCGATAATAGGCGCAGAAGCGAAGAGGAGATCGCACAGATGAAGGTTGCGGTTCTCGGCGGCGGACCAGCCGGCCTCTACTTTGCCATTTCGATGAAGCTTCGGGATGCCGCGCATGAGGTGACGGTGTTCGAGCGCAACCGCGCCGACGACACATTCGGCTGGGGCGTCGTGCTGTCGGCGGAAACGCTCGACAATCTGACCAAGAACGATCCGGTCAGCGCCGTCTGGATCAAAAAACATTTCGCCTATTGGGACGATATCGCCGTCATCCATGACGGGGTGCGGACGGTTTCGACCGGCCACGGCTTTTGCGGCATCGGCCGCAAGCGGCTGCTTACCCTGCTGCAGCGTCGGGCGCGAGAGCTCGGCGTCAAGCTGGTCTTCGAGACCGATATCGCCGATCCCAAGCCCTATATGGAGAGCCACGATCTGGTGGTCGCCGCCGACGGGCTGAATTCGAAGGCACGGGGCGCCTTCGTCGACGTGTTCAAGCCCGATATCGACACCCGCAAATGCAAGTTCGTCTGGCTCGGCACGCAGCAGAAATTCGACGACGCCTTCACCTTCATCTTCGAAAAGACTAGGCATGGCTGGGTGTGGGCGCATGCCTACCAGTTCGACAAGGACACCGCGACCTTCATTGTCGAATGCAGTGAGCAGACCTGGGAGCGTTTCGGCTTCGGCGCGATGTCGCAGCAGGAATCGATCGCGGTGTGCGAACGGATCTTCGCCAGGCATCTCGGCGGCCACGCGCTGATGACCAATGCCAACCATATCAGAGGGTCGGCCTGGATCAATTTCCCGCGCGTGCTGTGCGAGCGCTGGTCCTACGAGAATCTGGCGCTGATGGGCGATGCGGCGGCATCAGCGCATTTCTCGATCGGCTCCGGTACCAAGCTGGCGCTGGAAAGTGCGGTGGCGCTGGCCGACTATGTCGATTCAGAGCCCGATCTCGAAGCCGCGTTCCGCAAATATGAAGATGCGCGGCGCACCGAAGTGCTGAAGCTGCAGTCGGCGGCGCGCAATTCGCTCGAATGGTTCGAGGAGGTCGAGCGCTACCTCGGCCTCGATCCGGTGCAATTCAATTATTCGCTGCTGACCCGCTCGCAGCGCATCAGCCACGAGAATTTGCGGCTGCGTGATGGCGAGTGGCTGGCCGGCGCCGAAGAGTGGTTTCAGCGCCAGGCCGGCGCCGGCGGCAACAGTCTTCGTCGCGCGCCGATGTTCGCGCCGTTCCGGCTGCGCGACATGGCGCTGCAGAACCGCATCGTCGTCTCGCCGATGGCGCAATACAAGGCCGTCGACGGCTGCCCGACCGACTGGCATTTCGCCCATTATGCCGAACGGGCGAAGGGCGGCGCCGGCCTCGTCTACATCGAGATGACCTGCGTCAGCCCGGAGGGCCGCATCACGCCTGGCTGCCCCGGGTTCTACGCGCCCGAACATGAGGTGGCCTGGAAGCGGCTGGTCGATTTCGTCCATGGCGAGACCGAGGCGAAGATCTGCGCGCAGATCGGCCATTCCGGCGCCAAGGGCTCGACCCGGCTCGGCTGGCAAGGAACCGACGTGCCGCTGACATCAGGCAACTGGCCGGTGATGGCAGCGTCGGCGGTGGCATGGTCGCCTGAGAATCAGCTGCCGAAGGCGATGAACCGCGCCGACATGGATCTGGTGCGCGACCAGTTCGTCGCCTCGGCCGAGATGGCTGATCGTTGCGGCTTCGACATGCTGGAGATCCATGCCGCGCATGGCTATCTCCTGTCGTCCTTTATCACGCCGCTGACCAACCGGCGCACCGACGCCTATGGCGGTTCGCTCGAAAACCGCATGCGCTATCCGCTGGAGATCTTCCGTGCCGTGCGCGCTGCCTGGCCGGCGGAAAAGCCTGTTTCCATGCGCATCTCGGCCAATGACTGGGTCGGCATTGAAGGGGTGACGCCGGCCGATGCGGTCGAGATCGCACGGCTGCTGCATGAGGCCGGCGTCGACATTTGCGACGTGTCGGCCGGCCAGACTTCGGCCGAGGCAAGGCCGGTATATGGCCGCATGTTCCAGACGCCGTTTTCCGACCGCATCCGCAACGAGGTCGGCATGGCGACCATGGCGGTCGGCAACATCTATGAACCGGACCATGTCAATTCGATCCTGATGGCCGGCCGCGCCGATCTGGTCGCGATGGCAAGACCGCATCTCGCCGACCCTTACTGGACGCTGCACGCGGCCGTCACGCTAGGCGACCGCGGTGTCAAATGGCCGGATCCCTATCTGCCGGGCCGCGACCAGATCTACCGGCTGGCCGAACGCGACGCGGCAGCGGGGCTGAAAGTATGAGCGCGGCCGCGACGATCACAGGACGGCATGCGCTGGTCACCGGCGGCGGCTCCGGTGTCGGCCGCGCCATCACGCTGGCGCTCGCCGGCGCCGGCATCAACGTGACTATCTGCGGCCGTCGCGAGGCTGCACTTGCCGAGGTCGCCAGGGGAAATGAACGCATCTTCGGCATCGCTGCCGACGTCACCAATGAGGCAGCGATGGCGTCGCTCTACAGTCAGGCCGAGGCGGAGCACGGGCCGATCAATATCGTCGTGGCCAATGCCGGCATGTCCGGCAGCGCCCCGGCACAGCGGACGTCGCTCGCGGACTGGCAGCGCACGCTCGATGTTAACCTGACCGGCGCATTCCTGACGGTGAAGCCGGCGCTGACCGGCATGGTTGCCCGAAAGACAGGCCGGATCATATTCGTCGCTTCGACGGCCGGCCTGAAGGGCTATCCCTATGTCGCCGCTTACGTGGCGGCCAAGCATGGCGTCGTCGGGCTGATGCGGGCGCTGGCGGTCGAGACCGCCAAATCCGGGGTGACCGTCAATGCCGTCTGCCCTGGCTTCGTCGAAACCGAGATGCTCGAAGTGTCCATCCAACGCATCGTCGAAAAGACCGGCCGCTCGGCCGAAGAAGCAAGGACGAGCCTTGCCTCGACCAACCCGCAAGGCCGCTTCATCCAACCAGAAGAAATTGCAGCCGCGGTGCTGTGGCTGTGCGGCGATGCTGCCCAATCGATCACCGGGCAGACGATCTCTATCTCGGGAGGCGAGACGTGGTAGCCGGCCCCCTGCCCACGCCGTCCGGACCCGGCAAGGACCGGCTGCGGCTGTGGGTTCGCCTGCTGCGCGCCTCGCGCAGCATCGAGGCCGAATTGCGTGAACGCCTGCGGCAGGAGTTCAACACGACGCTGCCGCGCTTCGACGTGATGGCGGCGCTCTATCGCGTGCCGGAAGGCATGCTGATGAGCGACCTGTCGCGCTTCCTGCTGGTGTCCAACGGCAATGTGACAGGGATTGTCGACCGGCTGGTTTCGGAAGGGCTGGTTGCCCGTGCCCGGCGCAATGGCGACCGCCGCACCTCGATGGTGCGGTTGACCGAAGAAGGCTCGAAGGCTTTCGCCGTGATCGCCGCCGCACATGAGAGCTGGATCGGCGAGCTGCTCGGCAATGTCAGCGAGGACGAGGCGCGCCGGCTGACCGGCATGCTGAACTCCTTCCGCAGCAACTGGGAGGGACGGGAATGACAGAAATGGCCGGCCGCAAGCCAAAGCATTTCCTCTGGCAGGTCGAAGCCAAGGTTGCAACAATCCGGCTCGACCGGCCGGAGCGCAAGAACCCGCTGACCTTCGAAAGTTATGCCGAGCTGCGCGATATCTTTCGCGACCTCGTCTATGCCGACGACGTCGATGCGGTGGTGTTCCTGCCCAATGGCGGCAATTTCTGCTCCGGCGGCGATGTTCACGACATCATCGGGCCGCTGGTGAAGATGGACATGAAGGCGATGCTGGCCTTCACCCGCATGACCGGCGATTTCGTCAAGGCGATGCTGAATTGCGGCAAGCCGATCATCGCGGCGATCGACGGCGTGGCGGTGGGCGCCGGTGCCGTCATCGCCATGGCGTCCGATATCCGTATCGCGACACCTGAGGCCAAGACGGCATTCCTGTTCACCCGCGTCGGCCTTGCCGGGTGCGACATGGGCGCCTGTGCGATCCTGCCGCGCATCATCGGCCAGGGCCGCGCCGCAGAACTGCTTTACACCGGCCGGACGATGAGCGCGGCGGAGGGCGAGCGCTGGGGATTCTACAACCGGCTGGTCGATGCGGCGGCACTCGAGGCCGATGCGCTTGAGCTGGCCGCACGCATCGTGTCCGGCCCGACTTTCGCCCACGGCATCACCAAGACGCAGCTGAACCAGGAATGGTCGATGGGCCTCGACCAGGCGATCGAGGCCGAAGCGCAGGCGCAGGCGATCTGCATGCAGACCGGAGATTTCAAGCGGGCTTATGAGGCTTTCGTCGCCAAGGAAAAGCCGATGTTCGAGGGGAATTGAGGATGAGAGCTGCATCCATAAGGACGGACAAGTTGGCGGGACAGCGCCCCCCTCTGTCCTGCCGGACATCTCCCCCACTTGGGGGGAGATTGTCAGTTCCATTGCCTCGCTTCTTTTTGCAACGCTGGAAATTGGCGAAAGCGCCCGCGACAGCCAATCTCCCCCCTCGTGGGGGAGATGTCCGGCAGGACAGAGGGGGGCGCCGTGGAGTGCAAGGCCCGAAGCACAGTGGAGGCAGAAATGCCTGACCGGTCCTTCCTCAACTGGCCGTTTTTCGAGAACCGCCATCGCGCACTCGCCGAACAACTGGACGCCTGGTGTGCGAAAAACCTGCCGGTCGCGCATGACGATGTCGATGCCGCCTGCCGCGAGCTAGTGGTGAAGCTCGGCAAGGACGGGTGGCTGAAACCAACGGCGCTCGACATGGACAATCCCGGACCGCTCGACGTGCGCGCACTTTGCATCACGCGTGAAACGCTGGCCCGGCATGACGGGCTGGCCGACTTCGCCTTCGCCATGCAGGGGCTCGGCACTGGCGCGCTCAGCCTGTTCGGCACGCCGGAGCAGCAGCGCTGGCTCGCGAAGACCCGCGCCGGCAAGGCGATTTCCGCTTTCGCGCTGTCGGAGCCGCGCTCCGGATCTGATGTCGCCAATATGGAGATGACGGCGACGCGTGACGGCGACGACTATGTGCTGTCAGGTGAAAAGACCTGGATTTCCAATGGCGGCATTGCCGATCTCTATGTCGTTTTCGCCCGCACCGGCGAAGGGCCCGGCGCCAAGGGGCTTTCCGCCTTCATCGTGCCGGCAGAAACGAAAGGTCTCGCCATCGCCGAGCGGCTGGAAGTGATCGCGCCGCATCCTCTCGCCCGCCTGTCTTTCGACAATGTCCACATTCCGGCCTCGGCATTGATCGGCCGGCCAGGCGATGGTTTCCGCATCGCCATGTCGGTGCTCGACGTGTTCCGCTCGACCGTCGGTGCTGCGGCACTCGGCTTTGCCCGGCGCGCGCTGGACGAGAGCATCGGCAGAGTGGCCGAGCGCAAACTGTTCGGTGCTGCAATGGCCGAGCTGCAGATGGTGCAAGGCCACATCGCCGACATGGCGCTGGATGTCGATGCCGCCGCCTTGCTGGTCTACCGCGCCGCCTGGACCAAGGATATGGGCGCCGCCCGTGTCACCCGTGAAGCGGCGATGGCCAAGCTGTTCGCCACCGACAAGGCGCAGGAGGTAATCGACAAGGCCGTGCAGCTGCATGGTGGCGACGGCGTCCGCAAGGGCCACATCATCGAAAGCCTGTATCGAGAGATCCGTGCGCTGCGCATCTATGAGGGCGCGTCCGACGTGCAGAAGGTGGTCATCGCCAGGCAAGTGATGGGAGCGGCCTGAGGCCGAGCTTGCGACAAAAAATTGCGGATTGGTTCGATTTGAGTATCACGACCGGATTTGAGTATCGGGAGGCTTGATATGCACACCATCCTGCAGCCGGAAGGCTGGGCGAAACCTGTCGGCTACGCCAATGGCGTCGCGGCGCGCGGGCAGCTGATTTTCATCGGCGGCCAGGTCGGCTGGACCGGGCAATGCAAATTCGAAACCGATGATTTTGTCGGCCAGGTGCGCCAGACGCTGGCCAACATCGTCGCAGTGCTCGCCGAGGCCGGCGCCAGGCCTGAGCATATCACTTCGATGACCTGGTACTTTACCGACAAGGCCGAGTACCTGGCCAATCTCAAGGGTATTGGCGAGGCCTATCGCGAGGTCATCGGTCGGCATTTTCCGGCGATGGCCGCTATGCAGGTGGTGGCATTGGTCGAGGATCGCGCCAAGGTGGAAATCCAGGCCACAGCGGTGATCCCGGAGTAATTGCGGGCAAGGTTAGTCCACGCAACGTTACACTGCATTCGATCGCGCCTTCTTAGCGCGCCCGCTGACGCTGCGACGCTCAAATGACAGCAGCCGATGAGCGCAGCGATCCAGTAGTTTCACTGTCTAGCCCGGTAGAGGTAAAGGACGAAGGGCGAACCTGAAGAGGCTACTCCTGCGTCAGCCCGATGGCTTGGCTCCCCGCATATTTTGTGATCAGATGATCACGTCCTGCTTCGGCTGGGCAGTGTATCGCTTGCACATAGCTTCTGTCGAAACCCAAGGAAACCAAAAACCGTGGCTCTGGGATTTGAACCTGTAATGGGACGCGTAACCGTCCAGGATGGTGTTTACCAGCAGCTTCGGCATGCGCTAATGGTCGGCAGCTTCGATCCGGCCCAGGTGCTGACCATTGCCTCGCTGGCCGAAGCCTTCGGCACTTCGAACATGCCGGTGCGCGAGGCCTTGCGGCGGCTCGCCGCTGAGAACGCGCTGGAGATATCGCAGAACGGCTCGGCCTGCGTGCCCGTCGTCACCCGGGCGCGGCTCGACGACCTCTGCCGGGCACGTGTCGCCGTGGAAGGCTTGGCGGCCGAACTGGGGGCGCCGCGCCTGACTGCTTCCGAGATAGCCACGTTGCAGCAGATCACCGACGACCAGCAGGCGATCGGGCGCAATGGCAGCATCTACGAGCTGATCGCCAAGAACCAGCAGTTCCATTTCACCATCTATCGCGCGTCTGGGTCAGACGTGCTGTTTCAGCTGATCGAGACGCTGTGGCTGCGCTTCGGCCCCTATATGCGGCTGCTGTCCAACCATGTCGCGCCTTTGATGCACGCCGGCACGATGGAGCCGTCCGGGCGGCACACGGCGATCATCGCAGCACTGAAGGATCGCGATTTCCCGCGCGCCCGCGAAGAGGTGGTTGCCGACATCCAGACGACGCAGGAGACGCTGCGCGCGATCTGCCCCGACGTGCCGGAACCCAGGCCGGTCGAGTTCGCTGGATTCGGCAAGGCCTCCTGAAGCTGGCTGCGGGTTGACCGCAAGATCGGCGCCGGAATGTGCCGATCCCGACTGCTCGTGGCCGGAAAATCACCCCGATCTTCGCTATTGAATTGCATTTCTTCGAGTGCAGCGATTGATCCCCGTTCCGTTTTGTGATCACATGATCACAGGGAGCAAAAACGTAGTGTCTGGTTACTTTCTATACCATTCGATTGGGACTTTTCCCGGCAAGGCGGAGCGCATGGCTGCCGCGCTGTCGGAATTCTCGGGCGTCTGGTCGGCGGAAGATGACGGCCAGTGGCCGGCCGCCCTTGCCGCGCGGCAGCGCTTCATCGATGCCTGGAGTTCGCTCATCGAAGCCCCACAGGGCACGCTGACCACCGCCGAGAACGTCACGTCAGCGCTCTACAGCCTGATCGGCGCCCTGCCGCCCGAGGGCCTGGCGGGAAAGCGCCTGCTGGTCGCGGCCGACTGTTTTCCGAGCCTGCACTTCCTGCTCGCCGGTCTGGCCGAGCGCTTCGACTTCACCCTCGACACCGTGCCGCTGCGGCCTGGCGAGAGCTGGGTGCGTGACGAGGATTTCATCGCCCGCTGGCAGGACGATGTCGGGCTGGCCTTGCTGACCTTCGTCACCTCGACGGCATCTCACCGCTGCGACGTGGCGCGGCTTGCCGCGCATGGCCGCAAGATGGGTAGCATTGTCGGTGTCGACATCACCCAAGGCGTCGGCGTAACGCCCTTCTCGATTGCGAAGACGCCGGTCGATTTCGTCGTCTCGACTTCGTTGAAATGGCTGTGCGGCGCGTCAGGTGCAGGCATCCTGCAGGTGACGCCCGATCTTCTGACAACATGCCGGCCGGAACTTCGCGGCTGGTTCAGTCAACCAAATCCGTTTTCGTGGGATCTCGACAGTTTCACCTATGCCGACGATGCGCGCCGGTTCGACCATGGAACGCCAGCCATCCTGGCCAGTGTCGCCTCGCTGCCTGGCCTTGAATGGGTCGCCGAGACAGGCATCGACGCGATCCGCGCTCAGAACGCCGGCATGGCCGAGCGCATTATCGCTTGTGCGCTGGACAATGGCTGGACGGTCCGTTCCCCGCTCGATCCAGACCAGCGCGGCGGCAGCGTCATGCTGACCTTGCCGCAAGACGTCGACCCGGTGAAAACAGTGTCGACGCTGCGCGGTGAGCGACTCTACTGCGACGCGCGCGGCGCGACGCTGAGGCTGTCGCCCGGCATGGTCACATCCGGCGACGCGGTGGATGCACTGCTGGAGCGCCTGCAACAGTTGATCGGCGCGCAGCAACGCCGCGCATGCTGATTCAGGTGCCGCCTCGCCTGCAGTGTCCGGAACCAGGGCGCTGAAAGGGGCGGAAGTGGAAAAGCGCCACAGGGAGTGGCCGAACCAGAGGGAACAAAAATGAGCTTCACTCGTCGCAACCTGCTTCTTCTCGCCGCCACCATCGGCATCGCCGCCGCACCGGCTGCCGCCTATGCCGCGGACGTGCTGAATGTCGGCGCCTATCCGACCAATCCGCCTTTTGAGTACAAGAACGAAAGCGGCACTTTCGAAGGTTTCGAAGTCGACATCGTCAACGAGGCGGCAAAGCGCATCGGCATGACCACGGAAATCGCCGATCTCGGATTTCAGGCCCTGTTCGCCGCTACCACATCGAAGCGCATCGACGTCGCCATCTCGTCGATCACGATCAACCCGGAGCGGCTGAAGTCGCAGGCTTTCACGCAACCCTATTATGATTCCGACATGGGCATCGCCGCAAAGGCTGACAGCCCGATCAAGGCCGAGGCCGACCTCAAGGGCAAGATCATCGGCGTGCTGTCCGGCTCGACAGGCGAAGCCTGGACCAAGCAACACCAGGAGGCCGGCGGGTTCAGCGAGGTGAAGGGCTACGACACGCAGCAGAACCTGCTGCTCGACCTCAGCGCCGGGCGCGTCGACGCCGCGGTCAGCGACGTCCCGGGCCTCGAATACTCCTTCACCAGGATGAAGGATCTCGCCGTAAAAGCGCGTATCAAGACCGGCGAGCAGTATGGCCTGATGATGGCCAAGGACCACCCGTTGCTCGGCAAGCTGAACGACGCACTGACCGCGATGAAGAAGGACGGCACGCTGGCCGCGATCCACAAGAAGTGGTTCGGCAGCGACGCGCCCGCCGATTCGTCGACGGTCAAGGAAATGCCGATGCCGAAGGCCTAAGCGGCAACTGATGCCGAGATTGTGCCGGCTTTCCACGCCGGCACAACTTCATGGGCAGCGCCGCGCGTCCTCCTGGACGCGCAACAGACGTCGCAGCCCTTCTTTCACGCATGATCCACTCCGAGGGCCTATTTCGGTGTTTCGGGATCACGCTTTAGCGTCGCGGGACGCCAAATCTTTCGGGAATGCTCCCCATGTCGCTGCTCGAGACCTTCTTCAACGCCGATGTCATGATCTCTAGCCTGCCAGCGCTGCTGCGCGGTTTCCTGAACACGCTGCTGCTCGGGCTGTTGAGCATCGGCATCGGCATCCCCGTCGGCCTGGCGATCAGCCTGATACGGCTCTATGCGCCAAAACCACTGCGGCTGCTGGCGGTCGGCTATATCGATATTTTCCGGGCGATGCCGGTGCTGGTCGTGCTGATCCTGATCTACTACGCGCTGCCGTTTCTCGGCATCCGCCTGTCGTCCTGGACCTCCGCGGTGACCGCATTCGCCATCATCATGGCGGCCTATTCGGCCGAGGTGTTCCGCTCCGGCATCGAAAGCATCCCACGCGGCCAGTTCGAGGCGGCGCAGGCACTCGGCCTGCCGTTTTTACTGACCTTGCGCAAGGTGGTGCTGCCGCAGGCGATCCGCGTGGTCATTCCGCCGATGACCAGCAACTGCGTTTCGATGTTCAAGGACACGTCGCTCGCCTCCACCGTGGCTCTGCCCGAATTGCTGAAGGAAGCGACCAACGCGCAGTCGCTCTACGCCAACCCGTCGCCGCTGATCGGCGCAGCGCTGGTCTATCTCCTTTTTCTCTGGCCGATGGTCCGCCTCGTCAGCCTGCTGGAACGCCGTTTCAAAACCGAAAAGACCCGCTGACGTCGCCAGTTTCTCATCTGTCAATTTTCGCCTCCCAATCTGTCAGGCACTTCGCAGGAGACCATCTTGAACAAGCATCAGACCCCCAGTGCGAGCGACGTCTCCGCAGCCTTCCCGGTCGATACGATCCGCGCCATGTTTCCGGCCCTACAGCAGGCCGGCGACTTCATCTTCATGGATAATGCCGCCGGCGCGCAGATCCCGCAGAGCGTGCTCGATGCGGTCACCAACCATCTGGTCGCGCATAATGTGCAGCGCGGCGGCCGCTATGGGCGCAGCGTCACCGTCGATCAAGCGATCGCCGACGCGCGTGAAAGCGTGGCGCTGCTGATCAATGCCTACAGTCCTTCGGAAATCTGTTTCGGCATGAACGCCACTTCGTTCATCCGCCTCGTCAGTCTCGGCATCGGCCAGATGCTTCAGGAACGGGACGAGATCGTCATCACCGACATGGACCATGACGCCAACATCGCGACCTGGCTGGCGCTGGCGCCCGCTGGCGCCAAGTTCAAATGGTGGCGGATGCGCGAGGACGGCAATCTCCATGTCGATGATTTGCGCCCGCTGATCTCCGACCGCACCCGGCTTGTCGCCTGCACGGTCACGGCGCATTCGATCGGCTCGATCGTCGATGTCGCTGCAGTGGCCGACATCGCGCATGCGGCCGGCGCCGAGGTGTTCCTCGACTGCGTGCATTACGGGCCGCACGGGCTGATCGACGTGCAGGCCTGGGATTGCGACTATCTGGTCTGCTCCGGCTACAAAAATTTCTCGCCGCATATGGGCTTCCTGTGGGGCCACTTCGAGACGTTGAAGCGGCTGCCGACCTTCCGTGAGGATTTCATCCCCGACGAGCCACCCTACAAGGTCGAGGCCGGCACCTTCATCTACGAGAACGTCTCCGGCATGGATGCAGCCGTGCGGTATCTCGAATCGATCGGCCGCAACTTCCTGGCCGAGAACAACCGGTCGCGGCGCGACAACCTCGTCGCCGGCATGAATGCCATCCGCGACTATGAACTGGTGCTGGCGCGCGAAATGCTCGCCGTGCTCAAGGATTGCGGCGCGGCGATCTATGGCGTCGCCGACGAAGCCCGTCTCAACGAGCGCGTGCCTACCTTCTGCTTCAACATCGGCACGCTGTCACCCCAGCGGATCGTCGAAGAGATGGCCAGGATGCAGATCGGCATCCGCGACGGCCATATGTACGCGCCGCGGCTGATGAAGCGCCTGAACCTCTCGATGGACAGCGGCGCCATCCGCGCCTCGCTGGTGCATTACAACACGATCGAGGAGGTCCGGCGCTTCGGCGAGGCGCTGCGCACCATCATCGCTCGGCTGTCCTGATCGGCATCGCCTGCCGGCCGCAATTCGGCGTCAAGCGGCCTTCTTCTTCGCCAGCCTCGCCTTGATGCTGGCGACGTCGGCGCGCGGCGTCGCCGCGAACAGCGTCTTGGTGTAGCTGTGCTTGGGGTCGGCAAAGACCTCGTCGCGCGAGCCGTATTCGACCGCCTCGCCGTAATACATGACCATCACGTCGTCGGCGATGTAGCGCACCACCGACAGATCATGGCTGATGAAGACATAGGTCAGCTTGAACTCGTCCTGCAGGTCGGCGAGCAGGTTGAGCACCTGCGCCTGCACCGACAGATCGAGCGCCGAAACCGGTTCGTCAAGCACCAAAAGGCTCGGATTGAGCATCAGCGCGCGGGCGATGGCGATGCGCTGGCGCTGGCCCCCCGAGAACATGTGCGGGTAACGGTTGTAATGCTCCGGCCCGAGACCGACCTTTCTCAGCATCCTCATGGCCAGATCGCGCCGTTCGTTGGCCGGCGTGTCGGTGTTGATGAGCAGCGGCTCGCCCAGCACGTCGCCGATCTTCTGGCGCGGATTGAGCGAACCGTACGGGTTCTGGAAGACGATCTGCACCTTGCGGCGCATCTCCTTCGACAGCCCATCCTTGGCGATATCGACCTTTTCGCCGTCGATGAAGAGCTCACCCGCCGTGGCCGGATCGATCAGCGTGATGATGCGAGCGAGCGTTGACTTGCCGCAGCCGCTTTCGCCGACGATGGCGAGCGTCTTGGCCTTGTCGACGCTGAACGAGACGCCCTTGACCGCGTGAACCGTGCGCGAGGGGCGAAACAGGCCGCCCCCGACATGATAGTCGCGCACGATGTTCTTGCCTTCGAGAACCGTCACGCTCATGACGCGGCTCCCGTTGCAGACCCGGTTCCCGCAGCCGAGAGGGCTGGTTCAAACAGCATGTCGGAGATGGTCGGCAGCCGGTCGCCGACGGCGTTCTCCGGCAGCGCCGACAGGAGCGCGCGGGTATAGTTGCTCTTCGGCTGCTCGAACAGCGACAGAACGTCGGCCTCTTCCATCTTGCGGCCCTTGTACTGGACGATGACGCGGTCGGCGGTCTCGGCCACGACGCCCATATTGTGGGTGATCATGATCAAGCCCATGCCGTATTTGGCCTGCAGGCCAACCAAGAGGTCAAGGATCTGCTTCTGGATGGTGACGTCGAGCGCGGTGGTCGGCTCGTCGGCGATCAACAGCTTCGGATTGCAGGCGATGGCGATGGCGATCATGACGCGCTGGCATTGGCCACCCGACATCTGGTGCGGGAACGAATTCAGCCGCTCTTCCGGATCGGCGATGCCGACCAGCTTCATCAGCTCGATGGCGCGGGCCCGGCGCTGGGCGCGGTCCATGCCCATATGGAAGCGCAGCACCTCCTCGATCTGGAAGCCGGCGGTGAAGCATGGATTGAGACTGGCGATCGGCTCCTGGAAGATCATCGAGATGTCCTTGCCGACGATCTTGCGGCGCTCGGACGGACTGAGCTCAAGCAGGTCGATACCGTCGAACGCCATGCGGTCGGCCTTCACCGTCGCCGTATTCGGCAAAAGCCCCATCACCGCAAGCATCGCCACCGATTTGCCGGAGCCGGATTCGCCGACGATCGCCAGCACCTCGCGCGGCTCGATCGACAGGTCGATGCCTTGCACCGCCATGAACGGTCCGGCGGCGGTATCGAAGGACACGGTGAGGTTCTTGATCTCGAGAAGAGGCATGGTCACGACCTCTTCAGCTTGGGGTCGAAGGCGTCGCGCAGGCCATCGCCGATCAGGTTGATGGCAAGCACCGTGATCAGGATGGCAAGGCCGGGGAAGGTCACCACCCAAGGCGCGCGCAGGATGAACTCGCGTGCCGTTGCCAGCATCGTTCCCCATTCCGGCGTTGGCGGCTGCGCGCCGACGCCGAGGAAGCCGAGAGCCGCGGCCTCGAGAATGGCGTTGGAGAAGGACAACGTCGCCTGCACGATCAGCGGCGCCATGCAATTCGGCAAGATCGTCTTCACCATCAGCCTGACGTGACTGGCACCGGCCACCTTGGCGGAGATCACATATTCGCGGTTCTTTTCGGCCATTACGGCCGCGCGCGTGAGCCGCGCGAAATGCGGCTGCAGCACCAGCGCAATCGCCAGCATGGCGTTGAACAGGCCAGGCCCGAGGATCGCCACCAGAACCAGGGCAAGGAGCAGCGACGGGAAGGCCAGAATGACGTCCATGATGCGCATGATCAGCGTATCGACCCAGCCGCGGAAATAGCCGGCGAGCACGCCGAGGATGATGCCGCTGGTCAGCGAGAAAACGACGACGACCAGACCGATGAACAGCGAGAACCGCGCCCCGAAAATCAGCCGCGAAAGCATGTCGCGGCCAACGGCGTCGGTGCCCAGAAGGAACATCGATTTGCCGCCCTCTTGCCAGACCGGCGGCGTCAGCAGCGCATCGCGAAACTGTTCGTCAGGCGAATGCGGCGCCACCAGCGGCGCGAAAATCGCTACCAGCACCAGAGCCGAGAACACGACCAGGCCGATGACGGCGCCGGTGTTCATCGAGTAGTAATGCCAGAACTCGGTGAAGGCGCGTTGCCGGCCGCCGGTCGGGATCGATGCGGCGGTGGCTTCTGCCGTGGTTTGGTCGGTCATCTCACTGCACCCGAATACGTGGGTTGATGACGGCATAGAGCACGTCGACGATCAGGTTCACCGCCATGACAATCAGGGCGATGATCAGCAAGCCGCTCTGGACGACAACATAGTCGCGCTTGGCGATCGCGTCGATCATCCACTTGCCGATACCCGGCCAGGAAAAGATCGTTTCGGTCAGAATGGCGCCGGCCATCAGAGTGCCGACCTGCAGACCGATGGTGGTGACAACGGGGATCAGCGCGTTGCGGAAGGCATGAAGCCCGATGACGCGGCGCGGCGCCAGGCCCTTGGCGCGGGCAGTGCGGACATAATCCTCGCCCAGAACCTCCAGCATCGCCGAACGCGTCTGGCGCGCTATGACGGCGAGCGGAATCGTCGCCAGCACGATCGCCGGCAGGATCAGATGACTGGCGGCGGACCTGAAGGCGCCGCTTTTGCCGGAGATCAGGCTATCTATCAGCATGAAGCCCGTCGTCGGCTTGAAGAAATACTGAAGGCCGATGCGACCGGAGACCGGCGTCCAACCGAGATAGCCGGAGAAAAAGATGATAAGCAGCAGCCCCCACCAGAAGATCGGCATGGAATAGCCGGTCAGCGCCACGCCCATCGTCGCCTGGTCGAACCATGATCCGCGCTTGACCGCTGCGAAGATGCCGGCGGGAATGCCGATGAGTACGGCGATGATCAGCGCGATCGTCGCCAGTTCCAGCGTGGCCGGAAACAGCGCCTGGAATTCACCGAGCACCGGCCGCTTGGTGGCGATCGATATGCCGAAGTCGCCGGTCAGGACCCTGCCGATATACTCCAGATACTGGATGACATAAGGCCTGTTATAGCCAAACCGCTCGATAAGCTCTGCGTAGCGTTCGGGGCTGACGCCGCGCTCGCCGGCCAGGGCCAGGATCGGGTCACCCGGCAGAAGCCGGACGAAAGCGAACGCCGCCAGCGATATGCCGAATACGGTCGGGATGATCAGAGCGAGCTTGTGGAGGAGATAGCGGAGCATCTTACTTCATAGAACGGCGGCGCCGGAAGTCCAGCGCCGCCGTCCAATTTCTCAGGAGTTATTCGGTGACGTCGACGCCGTCAAACCGATGAATGCCGAGCGGATCCATGACGAAGCCCGAAACTTTCTTGTTCATCGGCATGAAGACCTTGGAATGGGCGATGGTCAGCCACGGGGCCTCACGCTTGAACACGACCTGAGCTTCCTCGTAGATCTTGGTGCGTTCGGCGACATCAGTTGTCGCCTTGCCCTTCTGCAACAGGGCTTCGAACTCCTGGTTGCACCAGATCGCATAGTTGGACTGGCCAATGGCATCGCAGCCGAGCAGGAACAGGAAGTTGTCCGGATCGCCATTGTCGCCGGTCCAGCCGAGCTGGAAGGCGCCGTCGCGGTCCTTCTGCTTGCCGCGTTCGCGATACTCGGTCCATTCGTAGCTGACGATCTCAGCCTTCACACCGATCTTGGCGTAGTCGGCCTGGATCAGTTCCGCGACCCTTTGGGCGTTCGGATTGTACGGGCGGCTGACGGGCATGGCCCAGATCTTCATCGAAAGATCCGTGACGCCGGCGTCGGCCAGCATCTTCTTGGCCGCATCCGGATCGTACGGATCGTCCTTGACGTCCTTGTTGTAGGACCACATCGTCGGCGGGATCGGGTTGATGGCCGCCTGGCCAGCGCCCTGATAGACCGCATCGAGAATGGCCTGCTTGTTGACGGCCATGTTGAGGGCCTTGCGGACCTCGACCTTGTCGAAGGGCGGCAGCGTCGTGTTGTAGGCCATGTAGCCGATATTCAGGCCTTCCTGCTCGTCGACCTTGAGGTTTGGGTCAGCCTGCAGGCCGGCGATGTCGGCCGGTGCCGGGTACGACATGATATCGCACTCGCCTGCCTTCAGCTTCTGCGCGCGCACGGCCGGATCGGTGGTGATGGCGAAGATCAAATCGTCGATCTTCTGACGGCCGCCATAATAGCCGTCCCATGCCGCATAGCGCACGACCGCATCGACCTGGTAGTCGACGAACTGGAACGGACCGGTGCCGACCGGCTTCTGGGTGAATTGCTGCCTGGTGCCGGCCTTGTCGAGCTGGTCGGCATATTCCTTGGAGACGATCGAAGCGAAATCCATGCCGAGGTCCGGCAGGAAGGCGACTTCAGGCTTGTTCAGCACGAATTTCACCGTCAGGTCGTCGACCTTGACGATTTCCTTGAGAAGATCCGGGAAGCCCATGCCGGTGAAATATTCCCAGCCGGTGCCTTCCAGATAGCTGAACCACGGGCTTTCCTTCTTCCACTGACGTTCGAAGGAGAAGATCACGTCGTCGGCGTTGAGATCACGCGTCGGCGTGAAGTAGTCGGTGGTCTGGAACTTCACGCCCGGCCGAAGCTTGAACGTGTATTCGAGACCGTCGTCGGAAACCGTCCAGCTCTCGGCGAGGCCGGGCGTGATGGTGGTCTTGCCGTGTTCGAACTCGACCAGGCGCGAATAGATAGTGCGCGACGACGCGTCGAAGTCGTTGCCACCGCTCCACGGCGACGGGTCGAAGCCGGCGGGCGACGCCTCCGAGCAGTAGACCAATTGCTTCGCATTGGCCATGCCGCCGAGGACGCTTGCGGCCAGCAACGCTGCCGCAAAAGTCAGTTTCTTTTTCATGGAGGACTCCCTGATGTTCTTCCAAGCCCCTCTATCAGGCTCGCGAAGCGCGCATATAAGCACCGTTTTTCCGGCTTTGGAACACCCCGCTTGCCTACCCCATGGGAAGCAGAATTTAATTCTGCATGTCCCCGAAAAAAGAGAACGAAATGTCGATTCTTGCCGATCACGGTATTGTTAACGACTGCATTTTTTTATTATCTTCAACGTGCCCGGTGGCCGAAGATAGTGACCTTCGGCCTATTATAGGCGTGGAAGATTTTCTTTCCCGTCTTGCCGCAGGGGCAGACTTGCACCGCTGCCGATAGTCGCAATACATAGATGGCATGCTGGATTTCCTTGACGCCGGCAGCAGCGGAGGGGCGTCTCGATCACTCGGAGACGACGCGGCAGGCAAGCAGAGACAAGACAAAAAGAACAACCTAGGGAGGGACAGGTGACAAAAGCACCAAGGATGGCGGCACCAGCGAAAGCGAAGGCCAAAGCTGCCGCAAAACCGGCCAGCCTCGACAAGCCAATATCCCCGTCCGGCAAAGCCGTTGCCGCGGCCAAGCCGAAGGCGACAACGGCTTCATCGGCGCCGAGTTCGGCCAGGAGATCGCCGAAGGCGCCTACCGCCCGATTGCCGGAAAAGCCTTGGCTCAAAAGCTACCCGAAAGTCGTTCCGGCCGAGATCGGCGCCCTGCCCTTCGGCTCCATCGGCGATCTGCTCGCCGACGTCTGCAAGCAGTTCGCCGGCCGACCGGCCTTCACCTGCATGGGCAAGACCATCACCTATGCGGAAGTCGAGCGGCAATCGGCCGCCTTCGGCGCCTATCTGCAATCGAAGGGACTGCAGAAAGGCGCGCGCGTGGCGATAATGATGCCGAACGTGCTGCAATATCCGGTGGCGATGATGGCAGTGCTGCGCGCCGGGTATATCGTGGTCAATATTAACCCGCTCTACACGCCGCGCGAGCTGGAACATCAGCTCAAGGATTCCGGCGTCCAAGCCATCGTCATTCTCGAGAATTTCGCCAACACCTTGCAGGCGGTGATCGCCAAGACGGCGGTCAAGCATGTCGTGGTGGCGGCGATGGGCGACATGCTTGGCGGCCTGAAAGGGATGATCGTCAATTTCGTCGTGCGCCGCGTTAAGAAGATGGTGCCGGCCTGGTCGCTGCCGGGCCATGTCAAGTTCAACGCGGCGTTGAAGGCAGGCGCCGGCATGAATTTCAAGCCAGTGAAGGTCGCTGCCGACGATATCGCCTTCCTGCAATATACCGGCGGCACCACCGGCATCTCGAAGGGCGCAGTACTGCTGCACAGCAACGTGCTGGCCAATGTCGCGCAGAACGCGCTCTGGATCGAAGATGCCTACACGGTCAAGCCGAAGCCGGCCCATCTCAACCTCATCTGCGCGCTGCCGCTCTATCATATCTTCGCGCTGACGGTGAACGCGTTGATGGGCATGCAGATGGGCGGCCGGAACATACTCATTCCCAATCCGCGCGACATTCCCAACTTCGTCAAGGAATTCGGCAAATACCCGATCCACATTTTTCCGGGCCTCAACACGCTGTTCAACGCGCTGCTCAACAATGAGGATTTCCGCAAACTCGATTTCAAGCCGCTGATCCTGACGCTGGGTGGCGGCATGGCGGTGCAGAAGGGTGTCGCCGAACGCTGGAAGACGCTCACCGGCTGCCCGGTCACCGAGGGCTACGGGCTTTCGGAAACCTCACCGGTGGCTACCGCCAACACATTCAGCGATGGCAACTTCACCGGCACGATCGGCCTGCCGCTGCCGTCCACCGAGATCGCCATCCGCGACGACGACGGCAACGATTTGCCGCTCGGCGAAGTCGGCGAGATCTGCATCCGCGGACCGCAAGTGATGGCCGGTTATTGGAACCGGCCGGACGAGACGACCAAGGTGATGACCAAGGATGGTTTCTTCAAGTCGGGCGACATGGGCTTCATGGACGAGCGCGGCTACACCAAGGTCGTCGACCGCAAGAAGGACATGATCCTCGTGTCCGGCTTCAACGTCTATCCGAACGAGCTTGAGGAGGTCGTGGCTCTCCATCCGGGCGTGCTTGAAGTGGCGGCGATCGGCGTGCCGGACGAGCATTCGGGCGAAGTGCCAAAGCTGTTCGTCGTCAAGAAGGATCCGTTGCTGACCGCCGAGATGCTGACTGTGTATTGCCGCGAGAACCTGACCGGCTACAAGCGGCCAAAATACATCGAGTTCCGGACCGAACTGCCGAAGACGCCGGTGGGCAAGATCCTGCGGCGGGCGCTACGAGGGTAGGTACAGACTTGGGCGATTGCCTTCCTGTAGACGCGGCGGGTACGTTTTCCCTCCCCGATCCGCTGACATTCATCAAGGCGAACATGCGGATCGTTCCTGTTCCCGCACTTCCAGAAATCCGGCTTTACGCAGCCCACCCAACGAGTGGTCTGTGGCGGCTCACGCATCCACATGGACGAGGAGCCGAGCCGGACGAAGACGGAACTGAATCTGACGAGGACAGGCCCGAGCCCCAGCCACCTTACTGGGCCTACGCCTGGGCCGGCGGTGCGGTGCTTGCCCGCTACATCCTCGATCGGCCGGAGTCCGTGTCAGGGCGTCGCGTGCTCGACCTCGGCGCCGGTTCAGGCATCGTCGGCATCGCCGCGGCAAAGGCCGGAGCCAGCGAAGTGATCGCGGCCGAGATCGATCGTAACGGTGTCGCCGCGCTCAGCCTCAATGCGGCGGCAAATGGCGTTACGATCACGGTCGTCGGCGAGGACATTACCGATGATCCGCCGCCGCCGGTGGATGTCGTGGCGGTCGGCGACTTGTTTTACGGGCAAGACCTCGCCGACCGGGTCATCCCCTTCCTCGACCGCTGCCTGGCCGCCGGCATCGATGTACTGATCGGCGACCCGGGCCGCGCCTACCTGCCCCGCTCGCGACTTGGCCTGTTGGCCGAGTACCGCGTGCGGGATGTCGGCGAAATCGGCGACGCCGGGATGAAGCCGAGCGGCGTCTTCTCGTTCGGCCCGGCGCTGCCCGGAGGCGAGCTTTAAGTCTTTGTTTTATGCATGTCGTTGGCCCAAAACCGCTGCGCACTTTTGGGCGACATGCATTAGATCGCCTCCCTGACCCTCGCCGAAAGAAAGGCGGGCAGATCGGCAACGGAATCCAGGATGACGTCGGCGACCGGCGAAAGCGATTGGCGCGTGCCGGTGCCGGAGAGCACGCCGATAGCCAGCCCGCAGCCGCCGACCCGCGCCATCTCCAGATCATGACGGCTATCGCCGATCATCGCGATCGCGGCCGGCTTCAGGCCGGTCAGGTCGCAAAAGGCGAGGACCGTATCTGGCGCCGGTTTCGGATTGGCTACCGCATCGTAGCCATAGGCGGCGTCGAATAGCTGCGCGACGCCCAGCGTCAACAATGTCCTTTCCGCGCCGCTGGTCGAATCGTTGGTGGCCACGCCAAGGCGGTAGGATTTCCTGTGAAGAACGCCAAGCGTCTCGACGATGCCAGGCAGCGCCACCGCCATCGCCGACCCCTGAGCCGACGTGATCTCGTTGAACCGGGCGACGGCGAGCATCTGGTCTTCGTCGGACAGACGCGGAAACCAAAGCTCGACGACATCCATGTTGGAGCCGGAAGCAAAGATGGAATCAGGCTTGAAGCGCTTGGTGGCGAAATCGAAGCCCGCCGCGGCAAGCAGCCTGTCGGCCTTCCAGCGGTCGCCCTCCGACGCATCCATTGCCATGAAATCGGCAACGCCAAGCCATGTTGCATTGAAGTCGACAAGCGTGCCGTCCTTGTCGAACAGTATTCCCTTGATCTCGGCCAAGCCGGTTACTCCGATCCGCGCAGTCGGTGGATGTGTCCCACCAGTCCAGCGGTCGACGCGTCCCGCTTTGCGGCATTCTCCTTGCCTTCCACGACAGGCAGCAGCCCGGTCGCCAGTTCCTTGCCCAGCTCGACGCCCCACTGGTCGAAGGAATTGATGTTGAAGAGCGTGCCCTCGACGAAGACGCGGTGCTCATAGAGCGCGATCAGCCGCCCGAACGTATGCGGGTCGAGTTGTCTGTAGAGGATCGTCACCGATGGCCGGTTGCCGGAGAAGACGCGGTGCGGCGCGATCCTGTCGACATCGGCTGACTTCTTGCCTTTTGCCAGCATCTGCGCGCGCGCTTCCTCCAGCGTGCGGCCCTTCATGAAGGCCTCCGACTGCGCCAGGCAGTTGGCGAGCAACAGATCGTGATGATGCTTGAGATCCGGCTCATGGCCGATTGCCGCGGCTAGGAATTCGACCGGGATGAAGTCGGTGCCCTGGTGCAGCAGTTGAAAGAAGGCGTGCTGGCCATTGGTGCCGGGCTCACCCCAGACCAGCGGGCCGGTCGGCGTGGTCACAGCGCCGCCGTCGAGGGTGACGCTCTTGCCGTTCGATTCCATGTCGAGCTGCTGCAGATAGGCCGGCAGCCTCGACAGGCGCTGATCATAGGGAATGACGGCGCGGGCGGGGTATTTGCAGATCACGCGATGCCACCAGCCGATCAGCCCCATCAGCGCTGGCAGATTCCTGGCCAGCGGCGCCGTCTGGAAATGTTCGTCCATCGCATGCGCGCCATCGAGAAAGGCACGAAAATTCTTCGGGCCGACGGCGATCATCACCGGCAGACCGATCGCGCCCCACACCGAATAGCGTCCGCCGACCCAGTCCCAGAAGCCGAAGACGCGGTCGGACGCGATGCCGAATTTGGCCACCAGGTCCAGCGCCGTCGAGACGGCGGCGAAATGCTTGCCTACCGCTTCCTTGCCGAGCGCCTTCTGCACCCATTCGCGCGCCGTCTCGGCATTGGTCATCGTCTCGACCGTGGTGAAGGTCTTCGAGGCGACGATGAACAGCGTGGTTTCGGGGGAAAGGCCCTTCAGCGTGTCGTGGATATGGGCGCCGTCGATGTTGGACACGTAATGCGTGCGCGGCCCGTCGTGATAGGGCGCCAGCGCCAGCGTCGCCATGGCCGGGCCAAGGTCGGAACCGCCGATGCCGATATTGACGATGTCGGTGATCTTCTTGCCGGTCGCGCCGGCCGCTTTGCCGGAGCGCACGGCATCGGCGAAGGCCCCCATCGCGTCGAGCACGGCAACAACCTCCGCCTTCACATCCTGGCCGTCGAGCACGATGCCCTTGCCGTTCAGGTTGCGCAGCGCGGTGTGCAGCACGGCGCGGCCTTCGGTGACGTTGATCTTCTTGCCCGAGAACATCGCGGCGCGCCGGCCTTCGAGATCGGCGGCTTCCGCCAGCTTCTCCAGCAGATGCATGGTCTGCGCATCGACCGCGCATTTCGACCAGTCGAGCAGCAGGTCGCCGTCGGTGGCGGAGAATTTTTCGAAGCGCTGCGGATCAGCGGCGAAAGCCTCGCGCACGCTGCCCGATTTGGCCGCTTGGTGATCGCGCAGCGCGTCGAGCTGTTTTTGAAAGGACGATTGATCCACTGCCTCACTCCGAAGTCTCTGTTGCCACCATATCAGACCGGATGTTTCCGGCGCGTGTCGTCGCGGCAAACTATCTAGCCGAAATCCACTGGTTTCAATGCGCGGGGATGACGCACGGCGTCACGCCAGGGATGACGCACTGCGTCACCTGGGGATGCTGCAGCGCAGCGAAGGATCACTGGCATAAATCCCAACGATCAGAAAAATTGATTGGCGCAACACCTTGTGCCACCGATACATTCGACTGGTCCAGCCAAGTGAAAAGGCTGGCCATCGAGGAAGATTTCCCATGCCACAGCGAAACGACACGGCCATATGGTCCGGCTTGTTCCGGATTTCGGCGGACTCCGGCCAGACCCTGCAGGCGCAGATCCGTCAGGCCATCGTCGCCGCCATCCTCGACCGGCAGATCGCCGCCTCGATGCCGCTTCCGTCCTGCCGCATCCTGGCCGAGAAACTCGGCGTGGCGCGCGGCACCGTGGTGCTCGCCTTCCAGCAGCTCGTCGACCAGGGTTTCCTGGTGGCGCGCGAACGGCGCGGCCATTTCGTCAATCCCGACGTGCTGGCGACCCCGGCGCGGCCGCATCAGAAGGCGCCCGACCAGGCCAACGAGATCGACTGGAAGGCGCGCCGACAGATCGCGGCCAGCGATATGCCGCCGCCGGCCAAGCACGACAACTGGATCAAGTCGTCCTACCCCTTCGTCTATGGCCAGTTCGATCCGGCACTGTTCCCAACCGCCGAGTGGCGCGAGTGCAACCGCATGGCGCTCGCCGTGCTCGAGATCCGCAACTGGGCGTCCGACATGGTCGACCGCGACGATCCGCTCTTGATCGAGCAGATCCAGGCGCGGCTGTTGCCGCGGCGCGGCATCTTCGCCAATCCCGACGAGATCATCGTCACGCTCGGCGCGCAGAACGCGCTCTATATGCTGGCGACGCTGTTGATGACCAAGGGCTCCAAGGTGGCCATGGAAGACCCCGGCTATCCCGACGCACGCTCGATCTTCCGGCTGGCGGGCGCCGACGTCACACCAGTCCCGGTCGACCACTCCGGCATCGTAACCGCTTCTATTCCCAATGATTCCGGCTTCGTCTTCGTGACGCCTAGCCACCATTGCCCGACCATGGTGCCGCTGTCGGCAGAGCGCCGGCAGGACCTTTTGGCGCGGGCCAATCGCCACAACCAGATCATCATCGAGGACGGCTATGACAGCCAGCTTTTGGACGAAGCGCCGCAGCAGGCGCTGAAGAGCCTCGATCGTTCCGGCCGCGTCATCTATGTCGGCTCGATGTCGAAGACGCTGGCTCCCGGTCTGCGGCTCGGCTACATCGTCGCCTCGACCGGGCTGATCTCCGAGCTTCGCGCGCTGCGCCGCTTCATGCTGCGCCATCCGCCGGCCAACAACCAGCGCGCGGTCGCGCTGTTCCTGTCGCTTGGCCACCACGAGGCGCTGGTGCGGCGGCTGTCGAGCGCTTTCGACGAACGGCGCAAGCGTCTGATCCATGCGATTACCGCATTCCTGCCGGAGTGGCGCTCTACCGATTCGGCCGGCGGCGCATCGCTCTGGCTCGAGGGACCGCGCGGCACCGATTCACGCGGACTGGCCGAGGCCGCCGCCTCGCGCAGCGTCATCATCGAGCCCGGCGACCGCTTCTTCGACCGCACTGAAAAGCCGTCGCGCTTCATGCGGCTGGGCATCTCCTCGATTGCGCTGCAGCACATCGAACCCGGCATCCGCGAACTGGCAACGGCGGCCGGGCGCAGGCCGGCGGCGGCTTGAAGCCTCGTCCGAGCTGGGACCGGGACCAGCCGCCGTTCTTTAGCGCCCTGGCATATGCGACGGGACCGTCTGGCTCATAGGCTGTGCCAATGCCGACGGCATAGTTCGAGGCATAAGGGGACGAAGCAGGCCGATGGTGGACCAACCGCCGCCGCCAGCTTCGCAGCTAAAGGTGGAGTGCCTCCATGTCAGTGGCTGTTGAGAAGCCGGATATGCCCTCGGACCAACGTTCGCGGCGTTCCGGCGGGCGCGAAGCGCGCCGCGCCATGCGGGCAGCACCCCTTGCCGACGATATCAAGCCGGTGCGCGCCGGTCTCGAAGGCGGAAGCTACGGGCCGCTCAGCGAGAACGACCGCGAGCGCATCCACGAAGCGGTGCTGACGCTGCTTGAAACGGTCGGCTTCGCCAATGCCATCCCATCCTGCATCGAGGCGTTGACCAAGGCCGGCGCTACCCTCGGCGAGGACGGGCGAATTCGCTTTCCCCGCGCGCTTGTCCTCGACACCATCAAGAAGGCCGCCCGCCACTTCACCCTGCATGGCCAGGATCCCAAGCACGACATGCTGATCCAGGGCAAGCGCGTGCATTACGGCACAGCGGGTGCCGCGGTGCACCTGGTCGACGTCGAGAAGCGCGAATACCGCGAGTCGCTGCTGCAGGACATCTATGACGCCGCCCGCATCGTCGAGGGGCTCGATAACATCCATTTCTTCCAGCGGCCGATGGTGCCGCGCGACATTCCCGATCCGCTCGACATGGATTTCAACACGCTCTACGCCTGCGTGATGGGCACGTCGAAGCATGTCGGCACGTCCTTCACGGTGCGCGAGAACGTCAAGCCGGCGCTCGACATGCTCTATGCGATTGCCGGCGGCGAAGAGAATTTTCGTGCGCGGCCTTTCGTCTCCAATTCGAACTGTTTTGTCGTACCGCCGATGAAGTTTGCCGAGGACGCCTGCGGCGTGCTCGAGGCCTGCGTCGAAGGCGGCATTCCGATCCTGCTGCTGTCCGCCGGCCAGGCAGGCGCTACGGCGCCGGCGGCGATTGCCGGGGCGGTGGTGCAAGCGGTGGCCGAGGTGCTCGCCGGTCTCGTCTATGTCAACACCATCAAACCGGGGCATCCGGCGATCTTCGGCACCTGGCCGTTCGTCTCGGATCTCAGGACCGGCGCCATGTCCGGCGGCTCGGCCGAGCAAGCGGTGCTGACGGCTGCCTGCGCCCAGATGGCGCAATTCTACGACCTGCCAGGCGGTTCGGCCGCCGGCATGACGGATTCGAAATTGCCCGACATTCAGTCCGGTTACGAAAAGGGCATCACCGATGTGATGGCCGGCCTTGCCGGCCTCAATCTCGTCTACGAATCGGCCGGCATGCATGCCTCGCTGCTCGGCTTCTGCCTGGAAAGCCTGATCATCGACAACGATATGCTCGGCCATTGCCTGCGCTGCGTGCGCGGCATCGAGGTGACCGACGAGTCGCTATCGATAGACACCATCGCCGACGTTTGCCTGAAGGGGCCGGGTCACTATCTCGGCAATGAGCAGACGCTGCGGTTGATGCAGACCGAATATTTCTACCCGGCGGTCGGCGATCGCTTTTCGCCGAAGGAGTGGAACGAGAAAGGCAGGCCCGACATCTTGCAGCGGGCGATCACCGAAAAGAAACGCATCCTCGCCGAGCGCTTCCCGCGCCATGTGCCGAAGCCGGTCGACGACAAATTGCGCGCTCGCTTCGGCAATCTGATCCATCTGCCGCGCAGCGGCATGGGTGGCTGAAGACGTTTCTCGTCAAGAACTGTCAGTCGGCGCTCAAACCGTAGCGCTCGACGACCTCGCCACTGATCAGTTTGGCATGCAGCGCCATCAGAATGATTTGCGTAAGCCTCAAGGGCTGCCTCGAGCCGGCGCTCCGCATCCAGCCGATGTTGAAGGCCGTTGGATCGCTCGAACGCTTCCGGCCCGGCAATACAATAGCCAAATAGCTGCGCCACCGACGGGTAGGCTCGCGGTGGCGGCTCGTCGGGCCAGTGATCCTTCATCAGGTTGACGATGGTGAGCTTTGCTCCTTCCGGCACAAGGGCGGGATGAAGGTCGACGCCGCGCAACGCGGCGTCGAGTTGCCTGAGGTCGCCTGAACGGCCGAACATGCCAAGGAAGCCTAGGGAAGAGCGTCGTCTCGCCATGATGATCCACGCGCCCCTATCCGCTGACCGCCAGCAACAAAACACCGGCAAGGGCCGACCCTGCAAGCGTCGGCAGCATGCCGATCCTCAGCTTCAGAATGGCGACCATCGCCGCGGCGGACAGCAGCGCCGCATGCCAGTCGATCGATGCAAACACCGGCACGTCCATGCCAAGCCCAATGTTGCGCACCTCGCCGAAAATGACGTGCAAGCCGAACCACAGGGCGAGATTCATGATGACGCCGACGACGGCGGCGGTGATCGCGGTCAGCGCCGCCGACAGCGCCTTGTTGCCGCGCAGGGATTCGATATAGGGCCCGCCAAGGAATATCCAGAAGAAGCAAGGCGTGAACGTCGCCCACAGGGTGAGCATCGCCCCTAGCGATCCGGCAAGCAGTGGGTTCAAGGCTCCGGGTTGGCGGAACGCGGCAAGAAAACCGACGAACTGCAGGACAAGAATGAGCGGGCCCGGCGTGGTTTCGGCAAGCCCAAGGCCGTCGACCATTTCACCGGGTGCGAGCCAGCCGAAGGACTCGACCGCAGCCTGCGCGACATAGGCAAGGACCGCGTAGGCGCCGCCGAAGGTGACGACCGCCATGACGCTGAAGAAGCCACCGATCTCAGTCCACACGCTGGCGGATCCGGTGAAAGCCCAGATCAGAAGCACAGGCCCGAGCCAGATCGGTACCCAGATCGCAATGGTGCGCGGCGCATGCCACCGCGTCGGCCTGGTATGGGCCAGCTCGCCGCGTTCGAACATCAGGTCGACCGCGCCCTTGATGTCTGGGACCGTGTCTTTGCCGTGCGCCGACCCGGAAAAAAAGGCCGGCGCAATATGGTTGCCAATCCAGCCCGTCAGCCCGGCAAGCAGAATGATGAGCGGAAACGGCACGTTTAGTGCATAGATAGCGACGAAGGCGGCAAGCGCGATCGACACCATGACCCGATTTTTGAGGGCACGTCGTCCGATCCGGATCATCGCCTCGATCACGATGGCAAGGACGGCCGCTTTAACCCCGAAAAACAGCGCGTCGACGAGAGGAGCGTCGCCATACAGCGCATAGAGGATGCTCAAGGCGAGCATCACAAGCGCACCCGGCGCGACGAAGAGGATGCCGGCGACCAGGCCGCCGATCGTCCGGTGCAGCAGCCAGCCGATATAGATGGCGAGTTGCTGGGCTTCAGGGCCGGGCAGCAGCATGCAGTAGTTCAACGCATGCAGGAAACGTTGCTCGCCGATCCAACGCCGTTCCTCGACCAGTTCCCTGTGCATGAGCGCGATCTGCCCTGCCGGCCCGCCGAAGCTGAGCAGGCCGATTTTCGCCCAGAGCTTTACGCCTTCGCGGAAGGTTGGCGTTGCTGGCGCTTCAACGATCTCGCCCGTTTTCTCCGAAGCGCCCGTTTTGTGAGAAGCCCCCGTTTTGTCAGAAGGGGCGCTCATGATGGCTTGCTCGTGCTTGGCCAGTTGTGCGTCTCCTCGGTGGCGTCGCGGCACCATCGGTAAAACGCATCGTAGAGCAGCATGCCTGCCTCCAACTGCTCCAGATCATCGCGGAACATCCGCGACAGGCCGAGCGAGGCGGCCAGGAATCCGGCTGCCTGGGGAACCAGGTCCAGGCTTGCGGTATCGGCTGCGCGCACGATCATGGCGAGGCGGTCGAGCGCCTCGGATTCGAGCCCGAACTCTTCGATCATCGTGTCGAAGGTGCAGCGTTCGCCGCGGTGTGACCAGAACACATTGTCGATGTCGAAAGGCACGGCCTGAAAGCGATCCGCAGTGGCCGACACTTCGGCCGCCTCGACAAAGAGGAAGACCGCGCCCGGGTCGATGAAGCGCCTGATCAGCCAGGGACAGGCGATGCGATCGACCTTCGGGCGGGCCCGCGTCACCCACACGGTGCGGCCTTTTTCATCACGGGGCGGTATCTTGTCGGCGTCAATCAGAAGCCCCTTGGCATCGCGCCAGGCCTCGAACCCGCCTTCGAGGGATTCGGCACCAACTCCCTCATGACGCAGCCATGCAGCCACGCCTTGCGAGAGCTTTTGTCCCCTTTGGCAGACGACCGCCACTCGGCTGCCGGCGAATTCGAATGCCCAGGTCGAGACGGTTTTGAAATCACGCCGGCTTGAGGCCGGCAGCAGGCGCGGATCGGCATTGTAATCATCTTCGATGCGAACATCGATGATTACCGGCGCGCCGGGCAGACCAACCAGACGGGACAGTTGTGATACGGTGATAGCGGTTGTTGACGGCATGGCGTCCACCTCCTTGAAAGAGAAGCTTGGACGCGAACGTTGGGCTGACGCCTCACGGGGTCGTCGCGATGCACCCCTTGGCATGATCGTGGATTTGTAGTGCCCACTTGTCAAGCGTCATCCCTGGCGCAAAGGATGCTCCGGCTCCGACGGGTGGTTTGGCGGGCCAGAACATTTCTGGGAGGAAAACCATGAAAAAGACCTATCACGGCAGTTGCCATTGCGGCGCGGTGCGTTTCGAAGCCGATATCGACCTCGCCGAAGGCATCCGCAAATGCAATTGCAGCTTCTGCTGGAAGCTCGGCTACCGGAAATCCTTCGCAGCCTATGAGGCTGTGCGGGTGACGGATGGCCGCGACCGGATGCGGGAGTACAAGGCGACGCCGTCGAACTGGCCGGAAGGCGACATCAACCACTATATGTGCCCGAACTGCGGCGCCAATTTCCTTTCTCGCGGCTATCTCGACTTCATGGGCGGGAATTTCTGGGCGGTGAACGTCGCCTGTCTCGACGACGCCACCGAAGAGGAACTCGCCGCAGCACCGATCGTCTATGAGGATGGCAAGCACGGCAGGCAGATGGAAGCGCCCGAGGTCACCAGCTATCTATAGGCGCTGCTTGGGCGGCTCTCCCTCTCCCACAAGGGTCCCTTGTGGGAGAAGGAAAGAAGAGGCGTTCAGTGATTGTCCCGCGGCACGCCGCGGGTGTGCGCCACGTCCTGATATTTCACCGCTGGCTTCAGCACCATTCCTTCGGAAAACTGGTCGACCATGCCGCGCTGGATCTCCTGCCATGGTGTCTGGTGCTTGGGGTAGTGATAGCCGCCATTGTTCTGCAGCTCGGCGCGACGGCGCGTGATCTCTTCGTCGGTGACGAGGATGTCGGCGGTGCCCTTGCGCAAATCGATGCGGACGCGGTCTCCGGTCTTCAACAGCGCCAGCCCGCCGCCTATGGCGGCTTCGGGCGAGGCGTTGAGGATCGAGGGCGAGCCCGACGTTCCCGACTGGCGGCCGTCGCCGATGCAGGCCAACGCATGGATGCCCTTCTTGATGAGATGGGCCGGCGGCTGCATGTTGACGACCTCGGCTCCGCCGGGATAGCCGATCGGGCCGGCGCCGCGCATGAACAGGATGGTGTGTTCATCGATGCCTTGCGCCGGATCGTCAATGCGGGCGTGATAGTCCTCCGGTCCGTCGAAGACCATGGCGTTGCCCTCGAAGGCCTCGGGGTCCCTAGGATTCGACAGATAGCGTTCGCGGAATTCGGGCGAGATGCCGCTGGTCTTCATGATCGCCGAATCGAACAGATTGCCTTTGAGATTGATGAAACCGGCGTTGACTTTCAGCGGCTCGGCGACGGTGCGGATGACGTCGAGATTCTCGTTGGCGACCCCACTGCAATTGTCGCCGATCGTCTTGCCGTTGACGGTCACGGCATTGGGATGGGGCAATAGCCCGGCCTTCATCAGTTCGGCCACCACCGCCGGCACGCCACCGGCATGGTGGTAATCCTCGCCGAGATATTCGCCCGACGGCTGCAGGTTGACGATGAGCGGTATGTTGAGGCCGACCTTCTGCCAGTCGTCATTGTCGAGCGGCACGCCGAGATGGCGGGCAATCGCATTGAGATGGATCGGTGCATTGGTCGAGCCGCCGATCGCCGAATTGACGACGATGGCATTCTCGAAGGCCTGCCGGGTCATGATGTCGGACGGCTTCAGGTCCTCATGCACCATGTCGACGATGCGCTTGCCCGTTTCATATGCGATCTGGCCGCGCTCGCGATAGGGCGCCGGAATCGCGGCTGAGCCCGGCAACTGCATGCCAAGCGCCTCGGCCAACGAATTCATGGTGGTGGCGGTGCCCATGGTGTTGCAATAGCCGGTGGACGGCGCCGAGGAGGCGACGATGTCCATGAACTCGTCATAGTCGATCTCGCCGGCCGACAGACGCTGGCGCGATTCCCAGACGATCGTACCCGAGCCGGTGCGCTTGCCCTTGTGCCAACCGTTGAGCATCGGGCCGACCGACAGCGCGATGGCCGGGATGTTGACAGTGGCCGCCGCCATCAGCAGGGCCGGCGTGGTCTTGTCGCAGCCGATGGTGAGCACGACGCCGTCGAGCGGATAACCGTAAAGCACCTCGACCAGGCCGAGATAGGCAAGGTTGCGGTCGAGTGCTGCGGTCGGGCGCTTGCCCGTCTCCTGGATCGGATGGCACGGGAACTCGAAAGGAATGCCGCCCATCGAGACGATGCCTTCGCGTACGCGCTTGGCCAGCTCGATATGATGGCGATTGCAGGGTGACAGATCCGAGCCGGTCTGGGCAATGCCGATCAGCGGCTTGCCCGACATCAGTTCGGCGCGCGTCAGCCCGTAGTTCAGGTAGCGCTCGAGGTAAAGCGCCGTCATCCCCGGATTGTCGGGATTGTCGAACCACTCCTGCGAGCGAAATTTCTTGTTCTGTTTGGGGGCGCCGGCCATCATGGTCTCCGTATTTGTATGACAAATCGATATGACAACGCGCGAGAGCAGGCAAGAGGCACGCGCCATCCGAATCCGGACTTTGGTGCGATAGACATACATCTGGCCCCACGCTAGACGGGATCGGAGTTTGTCGATCTGTTATCCGGGAGATTTTGATGGCTTTGGTGATCGAAGGCGAGGAACGCATCGCCGCACCCCTGCAAAAGGTGTGGGAAGCGCTGAACGACCCGGACGTTCTGAGGCAGACCATTCCGGGCTGCCAAAGCCTTGAAAAGAGGTCGGACACCGAGATGGCGGCGACCGTCGTGCTCAAGATCGGGCCGATCAAGGCAACCTTCAACGGCGAGGTGACGCTGAAGAACCTTAACCCGCCGCATTCCTACACCATCCAGGGCGAAGGCAAAGGGGGCATCGCCGGCTTCGCTAAGGGCGGCGCCGACGTGACGCTGACATCAGACGGGCCGGAGACGACGATCCTGAAATATGCGGCCAAGGCCGATGTCGGCGGCAAGATCGCCCAGCTTGGCAGCCGGCTGATCGAATCGACGTCGAAGAAACTGGCGGGGCAGTTTTTTTCGAGTTTTGGCGAGAAGGTAGGCGGCTGAACCCCTCCCCCTTGAGGGGAGGGTGCCGCGCGAAGCGCGGCGGGTGGGGTCGCCTTAACTGCCCCAACCTATAATTGGATTTACCAAGAAAGGTAGAGCGCGTCGCCACCGACCCCACCCGGCCCTTCGGGCCACCCTCCCCTCAAGGGGGAGGGGTTATTCAAACACGATGCTCGGCACAGCGGCTTCCGCCGCGCCGCGTTCTTCGTTGACCCTGCCCCAGACCTTCGCGGCGATGTCGCGGTAGATCTTCGCCTCGGCGCTATCGGGCTTCGAGACCACCACCGGCGTACCAGCGTCCGAGCTCTCGCGGATGCCCATTTCGAGCGGCACTTCGCCGAGGAAGGTGACGCCGAGACGCTCGGCCTCGCGCCGCGCGCCGCCGTGGCCGAAAATGTCGTAGCGCTTGCCGGTGTCGGGGGCGAGGAAATAGCTCATATTCTCGACGATGCCCAACAGCGGCACATCGACCTTCCTGAACATGTTGAGGCCCTTTCGCGCATCGATCAGGGCCAGATCCTGCGGCGTCGATACGATGACGGCGCCGGCCAGCGGCACCTGCTGGGCCATGGTCAGCTGCGCGTCGCCGGTGCCGGGCGGCATGTCGACGACGAGCACGTCGAGCGGACCCCATTCGACCTCGCGCAGCATCTGCGTCAGCGCTGACATCACCATCGGCCCGCGCCAGATCATCGGCGTCTCCTCGTCGACGAGGAAACCCATCGACATGACCTTCAGGCCGTAATTCTCCATCGGCTTCAGGATCTTGCCGTCGACGGTCTGCGGCCGACCATGGATGTTGAGCAGCCGCGGCATCGACGGGCCGTAGATGTCGGCGTCGAGCACGCCGACCCTCAGGCCGTTGGCGGCGAGGCCAAGCGCGATGTTGACGGCGGTGGTCGACTTGCCGACGCCACCCTTGCCGGAAGCGACCGCGATGATCGCCTCGATGCCGGGCACACCGCGCTTGCCCTGGCTGTGGGAGGCTGGAGCATGCGGAGCCGGGCGTGGCGCGGCAGCAGGTGCTGGCGGCGGCGCGGGCCTGGGGGCTGGTCTTTGCGGAACCGGAGCTTCCATGCCGCCGCCCTTCTTTTCCGCCGTCAGCGCAACCACGGCGCCGGCGACACCGGGGATAGCCTTGACGACCCGCTCGGCGGCGGCGCGCAACGGCTCCATCTCCTGAGCCCGGGCAGCCGGCACGGTGATCGAGAAGAAGACCTTGGCATCGGCAATGAAAATCTCGGAAACCATGCCGAGGTCGACGATGTTGCCGGTGAAGTCCGGTCCGTTGACCGTCTTCAGGCGTTCGATGACGGTTTCCTTGGTGACGTTTTCCTGGACGGCGGGCATCAGCTTTTCCTCTGCTTTTCGCTTCAGATAAGGCAGTTCCCGAACAGAACCAAGCGGCGGAACGACACGCACTGCGGCATACGCCCATAAACTGCATTGGCTTGTAGGGTTTTGCGGGTGCCAAACGTTCTTCAAGGAGACACGCCGATCGGCAAGCTGCGGTCGCCAGAAAACGAAGTGGCCCTATTTTGCTGCACAGCTCTCGGACGTGATCACCGGTAAGGAAAGGAGACCATCATGCTCGCAAACAGCAACGCAACAGCCGATCTCGCGGTGACGGACCTGGTCAGGGCCAAGGCCTTCTATGAAGACATTCTGGGTTTGACGGAGGTCCACAACGAGGGTGGCGAACTGATCGTCTACAAATGCGGCGATACCAGCATCAATGTGTATCGCTCGAAGTTCGCCGGGACCAACAAGGCGACGGCGGTGACCTGGATGGTCGGCGACGAAATCGAAAAGATTGTCGGCGGACTAAGGTCGAAGGGTGTCGTTTTCGAACATTATGACATGCCCCACACCACGATCGAAGGCGACATCCACGTCGGCCACGGCATGAAGGTCGCCTGGTTCAAGGATCCAGACGGCAACATCCTGAACCTTGTGGACAGGTAGATTCGCGCCGCCGCACAATGCGAGTTCGAGCATCGCTCGCGTCACGTCGCCAGGCTGACGGCGAGGTAGGTCAGGGCCGAGATCGCGGCGGTGGCCGGCAGCGTGACAATCCAGGCGATGACGATGTTGCCGGCGATGCCCCAGCGCACGGCCGAGACGCGGCGGGCGGCGCCGACACCGATGATGGCGCCGGTGATCGTATGCGTCGTCGACACCGGAATGCCGAGCCAGGTGGCGGCGAACAGGGTGATCGCGCCGCCGGTCTCGGCACAGAACCCTTGCATCGGGTTCAGCCGGGTGATCTTCGAGCCCATCGTGTGGACGATGCGCCAGCCGCCGAATAGCGTGCCCAGCGCCAGCGCCGCCTGGCAAGTGATGACGACCCATAGCGGCACGTAGAAATTCTCTCCGAGCATGCCTTGCGAATAGAGCAGCACGGCAATGATACCCATGGTTTTCTGTGCGTCGTTGCCGCCATGGCCGAGCGAATAGAGCGAGGCGGAAACGAACTGCATGACGCGGAACGTGCTATCCACGGCGAACGGGGTCTGGCGCACGAACGCCCAGGAAACCGTAAGGATCAAGACAAGCGCCAGCAGAAATCCGGTCGCCGGCGACAGGACGATCGCCGCAATGGTCTTGCCAAGCCCGGCCCAGACGATGGCGCCGCCGCCCGCCTTTGCAACGCCGGCGCCGACCAGTCCGCCGATCAGCGCATGCGAGCTGCTGGAGGGAATGCCGACGAGCCAGGTGACGATATTCCAGACAATGGCACCGACAAGGGCGGCGAATACCACCCCAGGGGTGACGATGCTGGCGTCGATAATCCCCGTTCCCAGGGTCTCGGCAACATGAAGACCGAAGAACAGGAAGGCGATGAAATTGAAGAAGGCCGCCCATAGCACCGCATAGTGCGGCCTCAGCACCCGCGTGGAGACGATGGTGGCGATGGAGTTGGCGGCATCGTGCAGGCCGTTGAGAAAATCGAAGAACAGCGCAACGGCGATGAGCCCGACCAACACGGGAAAGGCGATGGCGGCTTCCATTGGCTAAACGTTCTCGATGACGATGCCGCTGATCTCGTTGGCGACGTCCTCGAAACGGTCGACCACTTTTTCCAGCTCGCCATAGATCTCACTGCCGATGAGGTAGGCCATCGGGTCGCTGCGGCCGTGCCTCTTGAACAGGTCCTTCAGGCCCTGCTCGTGCAGATCGTCGGCCCGGCCTTCCGCGCGCATGACCTCTTCGGCGATCGCATTGAGGCGCACGCTGTGGGCGCCTACCTTGCTGAGCAATGGGATGGCTTCGGCGACCAGCTTGGCTGCAATGACGATGATGCCGCCCATTTCCTGCATCAGCGGGTCGAATTCCTTCTTCTCGAACAGCTTCACCGTTTTGACGGTTTTGTGCATCATGTCGATGGCGTCATCCATCGACTGGATCAGGTCCTTGATGTCCCCGCGATCGAAAGGCGTGATGAACGAGCGCCGCACGGAAAGCAGGACTTCCGCGGTGATGTGATCGGCCTGGTCTTCAAGATCGACGATCCTCTGGCACCAGCGATCGATGTCCTTGCCCTGGAGAAGCTGTTCGAGCGCCTCGGCGCCATCGACCACGGTACGGGAGTGTTGCTCGAAAAGATCGAAGAAGCGATCTTCGCGCGGCAGCAGCTTGCGGAACCAGCTTAGCATGTTCGATCTCCCGTGCCCCACGACCTCGCCCCATCCACATAGCGCCGCACACCGCTGCGGGAAATAGTAAGCCGGCTGAAAGATGTGGACGCTGCCGATTGCACATGCAGCTTGCGGCGGAACGCAATTTCCCCGACCTTGGCGCTGGGCCCACCGGACAGATGGCATGATCGACAAGCTGGAATTCTTCATCGCGCTGGCCAGGGAAGAGCATTTCGGTCGGGCGGCGGAGGTGTGCGGCGTCACCCAGCCGACGCTTTCGGCAGGGATCAAGCAACTGGAGGGCCAGCTCGGCGTGATGCTGGTTCTGCGTGGATCGCGCTTCCAGGGGCTGACGCCGGAGGGCGAACAGGTGCTGGTGTGGGCGCGCCGCATCGTCGGCGATAGCAGGACCATGCGCGAGGAGATGCGGGCGGCGCGCCACGGACTTTCGGGGCGCATCCGCATCGCCGCCATCCCAACGGCGCTGGCCATGGTAGCGCGGCTGACGACGCCCTTTCGGGCAAAACATCCCGGCGTCACCTTCTCGGTACTGTCGCGCACCTCGATCGAGGTGCTGTCGCTGCTCGGCAATTTCGACATCGACGCCGGCATCACCTATCTCGACAACGAGCCGCTGGGGCGGGTGACCAGCGTGCCGCTTTATGACGAGCGTTACCAACTGATCACCGCGGTCGGAAACCCCTATTCCGACCGCGACAAAGTGACATGGGCGGAGCTCAGCCAGCTGCCGCTCTGCCTGTTGACGCCGGACATGCAGAACCGCCGCATCATCGACCAGCATCTGGCCGAGGCTGGCACGCAGGTGCGGCCGACGCTCGAATCCAATTCTATGATCGTGCTGTTCTCCCATATCCGTACCGGCAAATGGTCGTCGATCATGCCGCTCAACCTCTCGGAAACGTTCGGCTTTTCCGAGCCGATCCGGGCCATTCCGATCGTCGAGCCGGACGCCAGCCACACCGTCGGGCTGGTGGCGACGCCGCGCGAGCCGCACACGCCGCTGGTCTCGGCGTTGCTGGACGAGGCGATGGCGCTGGCAGACGATTTCCGCTCCCGCAATTGAGCTAGAGATTGCAGGCTGAACGAGGTCGATAGAAAACTCCTATCGAGCAACGGATCAGCTTTATTGATCTGGCGGGTTTCCTCTGATTTCCTAAATACTTAGCGGAAGATCGCTACGACACCAGGGAGGGCGCTGCATGACGATGCAGCCTGCAAGTACCGAGATCGCGTCGCGCACGGCGGCGATCGTCCAGGAGTTGAAGGGCCTCGAAGGCCCGCTGCTGCCGATCCTCCATGGCATCCAGGAAGAGTTCGGCCACGTGCCGCAGGACGCGCTGCCGGTAATCGCCGAGGCGCTGAACATCACCAAGGCGGAGGTGCACGGCGTCGTCAGCTTCTATCATGACTACCGCAGCCACCCGGCTGGCCGGCACGTACTCAAAGTCTGCCAGGCGGAAGCCTGTCAGTCGATGGGCTCGGATTTGATCGCCGCCAAGCTCAAGCAATTGCTGGGCATCGGTTTTCACGAGACAACCCGCGACGGTTCGGTGACGCTGGAACCGGTCTATTGCCTCGGCCTTTGCGCCTGCGCGCCGTCAGCGATGCTGGACGGCGAGGTGATCGGCCGGCTCAACGACGAAAAACTCGACGAGATCGTTGCCGAGGTGCGTTCATGATCCCGCGCATCTACATTCCCGGCGATTCCGGCGCACTGGCGCTCGGTGCGGAAAAGGTCGCCAAGGCGATTGAGAAGGAATTGGCCGATCGCGGCATCGAGGCCAAGATCGTGCGCAATGGTTCGCGCGGCGCCTATTTTCTCGAGCCGATGGTCGAAGTGGCAACAGCAGACAAGGGCCGCGTCGCCTATGGGCCGGTGAAGCCGTCCGACGTCAAAGGCCTGTTCGACAGCGGCTTTCTCACCGGCGGCCACCACAAGCGCTGGCTGGGTGCGCCCGACAAGATCCCGTTCCTGGCCAAGCAGACGCGGCTGACCTTTGCGCGTTGCGGTGTCATCAACCCGCTGTCACTCGATCACTACAAGGCGCATGGCGGGCTGAAGGGCTTGCAGAACGCCGTGGCACTAACGCCTGCCGACATCGTCAAGCAGGTTACGGAATCGGGCCTGCGCGGGCGCGGCGGCGCCGGTTTTCCGACCGGCATCAAATGGAAGACGGTGCTCGATACCACGGCCGACCGCAAATACATCGTCTGCAATGCCGACGAGGGCGATTCGGGCACGTTCGCCGACCGTATGATCATGGAAGGCGACCCGTTCGTGCTGATCGAAGGCATGACCATCGCCGGCATCGCAACGGGCGCCAGCAAGGGCTTCATCTATATACGCTCGGAATATCCACACGCAGTAGCGGTCATGCAGAAAGCCGTCGAGATCGCCCGCAAGGCCTTCGTGCTCGGCGTCAACGTGCTGGGCTCGCCCAACGCCTTCGACATGGAAGTCCGCGTCGGCGCCGGCGCTTATGTCTGCGGCGAGGAGACCTCGCTGCTCGACAGCCTCGAAGGCAAGCGCGGGCAAGTGCGGGCCAAGCCGCCGCTGCCGGCGCACAAGGGCCTGTTCGGCAAACCGACGGTGATCAACAACGTCATCTCGCTGGCTTCGGTGCCCGTCATCATGGATAGGGGTGCTGCCTTCTACAAGGATTTCGGCATGGGCCGTTCGCGCGGCACCATCCCGATCCAGATCGCCGGCAACGTCAGATATCCCGGTCTCTATGAGGCTGCGTTCGGCATGACGCTGGGCGAGATCGTCGACGAGATCGGCGGTGGCACCGCGACAGGACGTCCGGTCAAGGCCGTACAGGTCGGCGGCCCTCTCGGCGCCTATTTCCCGCGCACGCTGTTCGATACACCGTTCGACTACGAGGCGTTTGCCGCCAAGGACGGGTTGATCGGCCATGCCGGTATCGTCGTTTTCGACGACAGCGCCGACATGCTGAAGCAGGCGCGCTTCGCCATGGAATTCTGCAGCATCGAAAGCTGTGGCAAGTGCACGCCCTGCCGCATCGGCTCGACGCGCGGCGTCGAGGTGCTGGACCGGCTCGCCCAGAACATCGAACCCGATAAGCAGATTGCCCTGGTCACCGACCTCTGCAACACGATGAAGTTCGGCTCCCTTTGCGCTCTGGGCGGCTTCACCCCATATCCAGTAATGAGTGCACTCAACCATTTCCCCGACGACTTTCGGCCGACGCCGGTCGCCGAAGCAGCGGAATAGGAGCGGACAGCCATGAACGCGGCATTCGACATCAAATCGCTGGTCCAGGAAATCGACTACGGCACACCCGCTTCGGAAGCGGAACAGCAAGTGACCCTGACGGTCGACGGCAAGTCCGTGACCGTTCCGGCAGGTACCTCTATCATGCGCGCTTCGATGGAAGCAGGCGTCGAAATCCCGAAACTCTGCGCAACCGACATGCTGGACTCCTTCGGCTCCTGCCGGATCTGCCTGGTCGAGATCGATGGACGCGGCGGCACGCCAGCCTCCTGCACGACACCTGTCGGCGAAGGCATGATCGTGCACACGCAGACCGACCGCCTCAACGCCATCCGCCGCGGCGTGATGGAACTCTATGTCTCCGACCACCCGATCGGCTGGAACGAGAAGGCCGGCACAGGCGCCAGCGAGTTCGACAAGGTCGCCAACACGGTCGGCCTGACCGAGAACCGCTATGGCGTGGACGGCCGCAACCACGTCAAGCAGGAGAATGGGGTCGCGCCCGGCCATGGTTCGCTGGCTGTCGACTACATCGCCCGCGATGAATCCAATCCCTATTTCACCTATGATCCGGCGCAATGCATCGTCTGCTCGCGTTGCGTGCGGGCTTGCGAGGAGGTGCAAGGCACCTTCGCGTTGACCATCGAGGGCCGCGGTTTCGAATCGCGCATGGTCGCCGGCATGCACGAGGAATTCATCGCCTCCGAATGCGTATCTTGCGGCGCCTGCGTGCAGGCCTGCCCGACCGATGCGCTGCGCGAGAAATCGGTCCTTGCCAAGGGCCTGCCGGAGCGCTCGGCCGTCACCACCTGCGCTTATTGCGGCGTCGGCTGTTCGTTCAAGGCCGAGGTCAAGGGCGACGAGGTCATTCGCATGCTGCCCTACAAGGAGGGCAAGGCGAACCACGGCCACTCCTGCGTCAAAGGCCGTTTCGCCTATGGCTACGCCACCCACAAGGACCGCATCCTGTCGCCAATGATCCGGGAAAAGATCACCGATCCCTGGCGCGAGGTGAGCTGGGAAGAGGCGATTGCGCATACGGCCAAGGAGTTCCGCCGCATCCAGTATCAGTACGGACGCACCGCGATCGGTGGCATCACTTCCTCGCGCTGCACGAACGAGGAGACCTATCTCGTCCAGAAGCTGGTGCGGCAAGGCTTCCGCAACAACAATGTCGACACCTGTGCGCGCGTCTGCCATTCGCCGACCGGCTATGGGCTCGGCCAGACCTATGGCACCTCGGCCGGCACGCAGGATTTCGACTCCGTCGAATTCACCGACGTGGCCGTGGTCATCGGCGCCAATCCGGTTTCGGCCCATCCGGTGTTCGCCTCGCGGCTGAAGAAGCGGCTGCGCCAGGGCGCCAAGCTGATCGTACTGGACCCTCGTCGCACCGAGATGGTCAAGTCGGCGCACGTCGAAGCGGCCTATCACCTGCCGCTGAAGCCCGGCACCAATGTGGCGGTGCTGACGGCGCTGGCGCATGTCGTCGTCACCGAAGGTCTTTTCGACGAAGCCTTCATCCGCGAACGTTGCGACTGGGCGGAGTTCCAGGACTGGGCTTCTTTCGTCGCCTTGCCGGAAAACAGCCCCGAAACCGTCGGCAAACTGTCCGGCGTCGATCCCGAACTGATCCGGGGTGCGGCGCGTCTCTACGCCACCGGCGGCAACGGCGCGATCTACTACGGCCTCGGCGTCACGGAACACAGCCAGGGTTCGACCACTGTCATGGCGATCGCCAACCTCGCCATGGCCACCGGCAATATCGGCCGGCCGGGCGTTGGCGTGAACCCGCTGCGCGGCCAGAACAATGTGCAGGGCTCGTGCGACATGGGCTCCTTCCCGCACGAGCTGCCCGGTTATCGCCATATCTCCGGCGAAGCCGTGCGCGACATCTATGAAAGCCTGTGGGGCGTGAAGCTGGACGACGAACCGGGCCTGCGCATTCCCAACATGCTGGATGCCGCCGTCGACGGTAGCTTCAAGGGCATCTACATCCAGGGCGAGGACATCCTGCAGTCCGATCCCGATACCAAGCATGTCGCCGCCGGCCTCGCCGCGATGGAATGCGTCGTCGTGCACGACCTTTTCCTCAACGAGACCGCGAATTACGCGCATGTTTTCCTGCCGGGCTCGACCTTCCTCGAGAAGGACGGCACTTTCACCAATGCCGAGCGCCGCATCAACATGGTGCGCAAGGTTCTGGAGCCGAAGGCCCGCTACGCCGACTGGGAGGCGACGCAGGAGCTTGCCCGTGCGGTCGGGCTGGACTGGAACTATCAGCATCCTTCCGAAATCATGGACGAGATCGCCAAGACGACACCGAGCTTCGCCAACGTCTCCTTCGAACTGCTCGACCGTGTCGGATCGGTGCAGTGGCCCTGCAACGAGAAGGCGCCGCTCGGCACCCCGATCATGCATATCGATGGTTTCGTGCGCGGCAAGGGCAAGTTCATCCGCACCGAATATGTGGCGACGGACGAAAGGACCGGGCCGCGCTTCCCGCTGCTGCTCACCACCGGCCGGATTCTGTCGCAGTACAATGTCGGGGCGCAGACCAGGCGTACCGAAAATGTGATGTGGCATGCCGAAGACCGGTTGGAGATCCACCCGCACGATGCCGAGAACCGCGGCATACGCGACGGCGACTGGGTGCGGATGGCGAGCCGCTCCGGCGAGACGACGCTGCGCGCGCTGATCACCGACCGGGTGTCGCCGGGCGTCGTCTACACGACCTTCCACCACCCCGACACGCAGGCCAACGTGATCACCACCGACTTCTCGGACTGGGCGACCAACTGTCCGGAATACAAAGTCACTGCCGTGCAGGTGGCACCGTCCAACGGCCCGACCGAGTGGCAGAGGGATTATAACGAGCAGGCTCGCCAGAGCCGGCGCATCGCCCCGCTGGAAGCGGCGGAGTAGTCCTTGGCCGCGCGCCGCAAAGCGACGACGCAGATATCGCGGCTGGCGCATCGCGCCAGCGGCACGACGGCCGCGAACCGCATGGTGCCGGAGGAGACCCCGGTGGCGTTCTCCTTTGCCGGAACCACCCATGCGGTGATGATGGCGAGCCCCGCCGATTTCGAGGATTTCGCGCTCGGCTTCTCGCTGACCGAAGGCATCATTGCCACGCCCGAGGAGATCGAGGCCATCGAAGTCGAAAATCTTGGCGCGGGTATCGACATACAGATCCGGCTGAGGGACCAGGCCAATACCCGCTTCCAGGCGCGGCGGCGCAGACTTGCCGGTCCGGTCGGCTGCGGGCTGTGTGGCATCGAGTCGATCGAGGAAGCGATGCGGTCGGTGGATGCGGTTGGTTCGTCGAAGCTCACACTTGATGCCGACGACATCGTCCGCTCGGTCAAGCTCTTGTCGAAGGTGCAACCGCTGCACGCCGAGACCGGGGCGGTTCATGCCGCGGGTTTTTATGTGCCGGGCAAGGGCATCGTCATGGCGCGCGAGGATGTCGGCCGCCACAATGCGCTGGACAAGCTGGCCGGCGCGCTGGCCAAGGCCGGCATAAACGGCGCCGCCGGCGCTGTCGTGGTGACGTCGCGCGTTTCGGTCGAGATGGTGCAGAAGACGGCGGCGATCGGCGCGGCGTTCATCATCGCCGTCTCGGCGCCGACCGCGCTAGCCATCCGCACAGCGGAAGCCGCCGGGATGACGCTGGTGGCGTTGGTGCGCGGCGACGATTTTGATATTTTCACCCACCCTGACCGGGTGGCTGCTGGAGTTGCCAAGCATGTCGCATGACGAAGAACACATCATGAGCACCGGGGAAAAGCTGGTGCGTATGGCCAACCAGATCGCCGATTTTTTCCATTCCAAGCCGCGCGACGAAGGTATCGCCGGCGTTGCCGAGCACATCAACAAGTTCTGGGAGCCGAGGATGCGGCGGCAGCTGTTCGAGATGCTGGACGGCGGCGGTGAAGGCTTCAACGAACTCGTGGTGGCTGCTTCCGCCAAAATCAAGCGGCCCAAGACGCCAGAACAGTCCGATATGAGCATCGGTTACACCGGGCGTGGGCCTGCGCAGGCCGAGAGCGCCGCTCCGCAGAAATAGCCCGACAACCGCCTCCCCAGAGGTAAGAAGCGCTAGCCGTGTGCCACCATCACATGCCGCACGGCGGTATAATCCTCCAGGGCATAGAGCGACATGTCCTTGCCGTAGCCGGACTGTTTCAGCCCGCCATGCGGCATCTCGTTGGTCAGCATGAAATGGGTGTTGATCCAGGTGCAGCCATATTGCAACCGAGCGGCTGTCGCCATGGCGCGCGAGACATCCTTGGTCCACACAGAGGACGCGAGGCCATAGTCGCTGTCATTGGCCCAGTTCACTGCCTCGTCCACCTCGGAAAAGCGAGTGACCGAGACGACCGGCCCGAACACTTCGCGGCGCACGATCTCGTCTTCCTGCAAGGCGCCGGCGACGACCGTCGGCTGATAAAAGAAGCCGGAGCCCTCGCCCGGCTTGCCGCCGGTGGTGATCTCGATGTGCTTCAGCTCCGAGGCGCGTTCGACGAAGCTCGAAACGCGGTCGCGCTGGCGGCGTGAGATGAGCGGCCCGATCTCGTTCTCGGTGTCGTCGGGGCGGTCGTATTTGATGGTCGAGACGGCCGAGGAAAGGTCGGCGACAAGCTTGTCGTAGATCTTCTTGCCGGCATAGATGCGACAGGCGGCTGTGCAATCCTGGCCGGCATTGTAATAGCCGAAGGCGCGCAGGCCGTTGATCACCGCGCCGAGGTCGGCGTCATCGAAGACGATGACCGGCGCCTTGCCGCCGAGTTCGAGATGCGTGCGCTTGACCGACTTGGCGGCCGCCTGCAGCACCTTCTTGCCGGTGGCGACGTCGCCGGTGATTGAGATCATATTGATTTTCGGGTGGTTGATCAGCGTGTTACCAACGCTGTCGCCTCGGCCGAGCACGACGTTGACGACGCCTTCCGGTAGGATCTCGGCAAGGATCTTCGCCAGTTTCAGCGCGGTCAGCGGCGTCTGCTCCGACGGTTTGAAGACCACCGTGTTGCCGCCGGCAATCGCCGGGGCCAGCTTCCAGGCCATCATCATCAGCGGATAGTTCCACGGTGCGATCGAGGCAACAACGCCGATGGCATCGCGCCGGACCATCGAAGTGTGGCCGGGGATGTATTCGCCGGCGACCTGACCGGGCATTGACCGAACAGCACCGGCGAAGAAGCGGTAGCAATCGACGATCGCCGGGATTTCGTCGTTGAGCACGGCATTGATCGGCTTGCCGCAATTGAGCGCCTCGAGGTCGGCGAAATCCTTCGCATCGGCTTCGATGCGGTCGGCGATCTTCAAGAGATAGCTCGCGCGCTGCGCCGGCGTGGTGCGCGACCAGGTGAGGAAGGCCTTTTCGGCCGCAAGCACCGCCGCCTCGATCTGCGCCTGGCTGGCTTCAGGCAGGTTGAGAATGGTCGCGCCGGTCTTCGGGTTGAGGATCGGTTCTTCGGTTTCGGTGCCCTTCTCGAATTTCGAGCCGATCAGCATCTTTGTGTCCATGGAAGTCTCTCCCTTATGGATTCTTGACGTCATTTGCCCGAACCGGCGATCTGGTCGCCGTCGCGGGTCAGGTAATAGGCGGCGAGGATGGGCAGCAGCGTCACCAGCACGACAACCATGGCCACGACATTGGTGACCGGGCGCTGGCGCGGACGGATCAGTTCCTCCAGCATCCAGATCGGCAGCGTCTGCTGCTGGCCGGCGGTGAAGGTGGTGACGATGACCTCGTCGAATGACAGGGCGAAGGCCAGCATGCCGCCGGCGAGCAGGGCGGTGGCGATGTTGGGCAGCACGACATGGCGGAACGTTTGGAAGCCGTCGGCGCCAAGGTCCATCGAGGCCTCGATCATCGAGCCGGAGGTGCGGCGGAAGCGGGCGACGGCGTTGTTGTAGACGACGACGACGCAGAAGGTGGCGTGGCCGAGCACGATCGTCCAGAACGAGAACGGAATCTCGGCCAGCGAAAAGGCCGAACGCAACGCGATGCCGGTGATGATGCCGGGCAGTGCGATGGGCAGGATGACCAGCAGCGAGATGGTTTCGCGGCCAAAGAACCGCGTTCGCGACACGGCCGCGGCGCACAGCGTGCCGAGGACCAGCGCGACGACGGTCGAGATGGCAGCGACCCGGACTGACAGCGACAGCGCTTGCCAAACGTCCGGGCGGTTCCAGGTGACGGCGAACCACTGCGTCGTTAGCCCCGGCGGCGGCCAGACGAAGCTCTTTTCCTCGGTCGTGAAGGCATAGATAAAGATCAGGAAGATCGGCAGATGCAGGAACAGCAACCCGCAGGCGGCGGCGACCTTCAGGCCGATAGGCGCGGGATGTGAGCCATCAGAGCGCATCGAAAGCTCCCATGCGCTTGGCGCCCCAGAGGTAGAAGCCCATGATAACGATGGGCACCACGGTGAAGGCGGCGGCGAGAGGGATGTTGCCGGCGGTGCCCTGCTGCGAATAGACGGCCTGCCCGATGAACAGCCGCGAGGTGCCGATGATCTGCGGGATGATGTAATCGCCCAATGTCAGCGAGAAGGTGAAGATCGAGCCGGCGACGATGCCCGGCAGAGCCAGCGGGAACAGCACGTTGCGGAAGGTCTGGCCGGGCGAAGCGCCAAGATCGGACGAGGCCTCGACCAGATTGCCCGGCACGCGTTCGAGTGCCGCCTGCACCGGCAGGATCATGAAGGGCAGCCAGACGTAAACGAAGACGATGAAGGTGCCGGTGGATGACACCGACAGAGAATTGCCACCGACGATCGGCAGCGACAGCCAGCCATCAACAAGCCATAGAAGATGCAGCTTGGCGAGCAGCCAGGTCAGGATGCCTTCCTTGGCGAGAATGAGCTTCCAGGCGTAGATCTTGACCAGATAGCTCGACCACAGCGGCAGCATGACGCCGAGATAGAACAGCGCCTTCCAGCGGCCGCGCGCATAGCGCGCCGCGTAATAGGCGATGGGGAAGGCGATCACCGCGGAGGCGAGCGTGACCAGGGCTGCCATCGTCACCGTGCGCAGGATGATGTCGAGATTGGCGGCCTGCAGCAGGTCGCCATAGGTCTTCAGCGTGAATTCGCGGTTGATGAGGCCAGAGAATTCGTCGATCGAGAAAAAACTCTGCAAGAGCAGCGCGAACAGCGATCCGATATAGACGATACCGAGCCATAGCACCGGCGGCAGCAGCATCAAGAGCAGCAGGACCCTCGGCTTGCGCCAGAACAGGTCCGACAACGCGCCGCGCAAGCCGCCGCTTCCCGGCAGGATGGCGGGGGGCGTAGCACGCGGCATGGCGACGTCGAGGCTCATGCCGGCTCGTCCATCAGGTGCAAATGCTCGCGGTTGAAGGTGAGCATGACCGCCTCGCCTTCCCCGGGCAATTTCGCACCCGCCGGCACGATAGCGTGCAGCCTCAGCCCGTCGGCGTCGAGCGCCAGTCTGGTCGTGGCGCCGAGATAGTTGGTCGAGACAAGGCGAGCGGCAACGCCGTCGCCCTTGGCGGCTCGACCGATGCGAATGGATTCAGGGCGCAGGCTGCCCCAGCGATGCTGGCCGGAGTAACGCTGGACGAAATCAGGCGGCAGCACATTGGACGAGCCGACGAAATCGGCGACGAAGCGCGTCTTCGGGCGCTGGTAGATGTCCTCCGGCGTGCCGATCTGCATGACCTTGCCGTCGTTGAAGACGGCGACGCGGTCCGCCATCGAAAGGGCCTCGCCCTGGTCGTGGGTGACGAAGACGAAGGTGATGCCGAGCGCCTTCTGCAGCGACTTCAGCTCCTCCTGCATGTTCTCGCGCAGCTTGAGGTCGAGCGCGCCAAGCGGCTCGTCGAGCAGAAGCACCTTGGGCTGGTTGACCAGGGCGCGGGCAAGCGCAACGCGCTGGCGCTGGCCGCCGGAGAGCTGGCCGGGACGACGGGCGCCGTAGCCAGGAAGCCGCACCAGCGACAGCGCCTCTTCCGCCGCCTTCTGTCGCTCCGGCTTGCCGACGCCCTTGACCATCAGCCCATAGGCGACGTTGTCGAGCACGTTGAGATGTGGGAACAGCGCGTAATCCTGAAACACGGTGTTGACGTTGCGGCGATAGGGCGGAACGCCTTCGGCGCGTTCGCCGAAGATGGAGATCGAGCCCGATGTCGGCTGCTCGAAGCCGGCGATGAGGCGCAGGCAGGTCGTCTTGCCGGAACCTGAAGGCCCAAGCATGGCAAAGAACTCGCCCGGCACGATATCGAGATCGACCATATCGACGGCGCGCACGCTGCCGAAATGGCGAGAGACTTTGGCGAACGAAACGGCGGAGGTCATGGGCTTTCCCAAGCTGATCAAATTCAGGCGCCGGCGCTGCCCTCATCCGCCTGCCGGCCCCTCCCCGTAAAGTGACGGGGAGAAGGGGGCTCACCGAAACGCCGGCGGCGTCCCTCTCCCGTCGGGGAGAGGGAGAGGGTGATACGGTCTCAGAACGAGTGAGGCGAACTCACCGTCCGCCGATAACGCCGATATAGTCCGACACCCAGCGATAGTAAGGCACGCACTGGTCGTTCTGGGTGGCGCATTTCGACACCGGCGTCTTCCAGAACTTGATCTTTTCGAAATTGTCGTAGCCGTTGGTCTTGCAGCCTTCCTCGCCGAGCAGTTCGTTGCCCTTGCAGGCACCCGGCACCACCGGCAGCGAACCGAACCAGGCGGAAATGTCGCCCTGCACTTTCGCCGACAGCGAATGCTCCAGCCACATATAGGCGCAGTTCGGGTGGGCCGCGTCGGCCTCCATCATGGTGGTGTCGGCCCAGCCGGTGACACCTTCCTGGGGAACGGTCGAAGCAACCGGCTTCTTGGCGGCAACCAGCGTGTTGACCTGATAGGGCCATGAACCGGAGGCGACGACGCCTTCGTTCTGGAAATCGTCGACCTGGATGGCGGCATCATGCCAATAACGTCCGACCAGCGTACGCTGGACGCGCAGCAGATCTAGCGCGGCCTTGTACTGATCCTCGGTCAGCTCGTAGGGATCCTTGATGCCGAGCTCCGGCTTGTGGGCCATCAGATAGTTGGCGGCGTCGGCGACGTGGATCGGCCCGTCATAGGCCTGAACGCGGCCCTTGTTCGACTTGCCGTCGGGCAAGGTCATCTCCTCGAAGACGACGTTCCAGCTCTTCGGCGCTTCCTTGAACACCTCGGTGTTGTACATCAGCACATTCGGTCCCCACTGGTACGGGACGCCATAGTGGACGCCGCCGACCGTGAACCACGGCGCATCCTTGAGCCGGTCGTCGACCGTTTTCCAGCTCGGGACGAGATCGGTGTTGATCGGCTGGACGCGCTTGCCCGCGACGAGGCGCAGCGAAGCGTCGCCCGAGGCGGTGACGAGATCGAAGCCGCCCTCATTCATCAGCGCGACCATCTCGTCGGAGGTGTTGGCGGTCTTGACGTTGACCTTGCAGCCTGTGTCCTTCTCGAAGGACGTTACCCAGTCGTAGCCCTTGTCGGTTTCGCCGCGCTCGATGTAGCCGGGCCAGGCGACAATATTGACCTGACCTTCGCCCTTGCCGAGTTCCTTGACCTGAGCGACGGCCTGGCCGGAGAAGGTCAGCGCGACCGTCAATGCAGTGCATGACTTCAAGAATGAATTCATCGTCGATCTCCCATTTTGGCGCATGACCCCCAAAACCGTTTCGGTTTTCGGAAAGGATCATGCGCAACTCAAAAGTTAGAGCGTCGTTGCGCATCCCCGACGCACGGCGCTCTAAGGGGCCGCACTGTCGCGGCGGCTTGGTCCCGGTCATGAAGGTGCTGCGAAATTCTCGGTTTCGCAAATTCATTTATCAGAAGGACGATATCGGTTTTTCCGATAGATCAGCGGCCAATCTTGTCCGGCCGCTGGCGGACCATGCGCTGTGATTGCGCAAGCCCGATGAAGTCGCGGGCGGCCTGCGGCAGACCGGAGCCGCGCCGCCATACCATGCCGACCTGGACCACCGGCAAGGAGCCCGAAATGTCGCGCGATTCGATGCGGTCGCCTTCGAGCGACCATGGCCGGTAGACGAGGTCGGGCAATAACGCCACACCCGCGCCGGTGGCGACGAGGCTGCGCACCGCTTCGACCGAGCGGGTGCGGAAGGCGACATGCGGCTTGGCGCCGATCGCCGCCAGCAATTTACCGGTATTCTCCTCGATCTCATCGACGGTCAGCATGATCAGCGGCTCCGAGGCGATGTCGCCAATGCCGATGATGTCGGCGCCGACCAGCGGATGGCCGAGCGGCAGCCATAGCCGATAGGCCGAGACTTCGAGGATTTCGGACTGCAGCGCGGTGCGGTCGCGCAGGTTCGAGGTGACCATGACGGCGATGTCGAGCTTGCCGCCGATCAGCAGATGTTCGAGGTAGTCGCCATTGTCCTCGATGGCCGAGACCTCGACGCCCGGATAGGCGCGGCGGTAGCGGGCAAGGAGATCCGACAGCACATAGCCGGCGACCAGCGAGGTGACACCGAGCTGCAGCCGGCCGCCCGCCGCCGCTTGCTCGCCGAAGAAGGCGCGGCGCGCGTCGGAGACGTCGGCAAGGATCTTTGTCGCGTGGCGCAGGAACTGATGGCCCTTGTGGGTGATGTTGAGGCCGCGCGGGTGGCGCTCGAACAGCTCGACGCCGAGATCGTGTTCCAGTTCCTTGATCGCTTCGGTGACCGACGATTGCGAGATCGACAGGTTCTGGGCGGCGCCCGACACCGTACCTTGCTCGGCGACGGCGATGAAGAACTGCAATTGGCGGATGGTGAATGCCATAGCCGGACTAAACACGGCGGGGGCGGCGCTGGAAAGGGGTTGAAGAGCGCTTGACGACCGCGGGACTCGTAACTAACTAAGTTACATGAAACGAAACAGCAGACTTTCCTCGACCCTGCACATTCTCGTCCACATGGCCGAGACGCAGGAGCACGCGCTGACCTCGGAGCAGCTCGCTACCTTCATCCACACCAACCCGGTCGTCGTCCGCCGAACCATCGCCGGCTTGCGCGACGCCGGCATCGTCACCTCCTCGCGCGGACATGGCGGCGGCTGGCAGCTTGCCCGCGCGCCCGAGAAAATTTCGCTGGCCGAGATCAGCGCCGCGCTCGGAGAAACGCTGCTGCCGTTCAGCACCGAGCCGGAAAGCCCAGGCTGCCTTGTCGAACAAGCGGTGATAGCGGCGCTCGATGATTTTCGCGTCGAGGCCGAGAGGCTGCTGGAGGAAAAACTCAGCCGCATCACGCTTGCCGATCTCGCCGCCGATTTCCACCGCCGTTACGAGATGATTGGAGTGACCAGCCATGCAGTATGATCTGCCATCTACGCAGTATGATCTGATTGTCGTCGGCGGCAGCTTTGCCGGTCTGTCCGCCGCCATCCAGGCGGCACGAGCCCGGCGCAACGTCCTGGTGATCGACACAGGCCAGCCACGCAATCGCTTTGCCGAGCATTCGCATGGTTTCCTGGGGCAGAATGGGCGCGCGCCCGGCGCAATCCTGGACGAAGCAAGACGGCAGCTGCTGGTTTATCCGACAGCCAAGTTCGTCGCCGGATTGGCGGAGAGGGCTACTGCCACCAGTGCCGGCTTCGAGGTCACGACGGGAGACGGCGAGACATTCGGCGCATTGCGGCTGGTGCTTGCCACCGGCGTGCGCGATATCCTGCCGGATGTTCCCGGACTTGCCGAGCATTGGGGAAAGAGCGTGCTGCATTGTCCTTATTGCCACGGCTACGAAGTGGCTGGCGGCCCGCTTGGTGTACTGGCAATCGGCCCGATGGCGGCGCACCAGGCGCAATTGATCGCCGATTGGGGCGACGTGACGCTGTTCGCAAATGGCGTGTTCGAGCCTGACGCGGAACAAATGCTTGCGTTGGAAAGGCGAAACGTGCGGTTCGAGCCGACCGGGGTGGCGAACCTGGAAAAGGATGGCTCGGGCGGGCTGATCGCCAACCTCAAAGACGGCCGCAAAGCCGGCATCAAGGCGCTGTTCACCGCACCGCGCAACACGATGGCCAGTCCACTGGCCGAGCAGCTTGGCTGTAGCTTCACGGAAGGCTTGCTCGGCCCAGTGATCGTCGTCGACGACCGACAGCAGACGACTGTGCCCGGCGTCTATGCCGCCGGAGACGCGGCACGATCGATGCACAACATCGCCTTCGCCGTATCAAGCGGCGCCTTCGCGGGCGTATGCGCCCACCAATCGCTGGTTTTCGAATAATGCATGTCGCGCAAAAGTGCACAGCGGTTTTGCGATAACGACATGCATAAAGACAAGAATCTAAGGCGCGTCGCACGAATCCGCTCAAATGCAACGCGCTTTAGATCCCGGCCTCGTCATTCGCAATGCTGAGCCGTGCGCCCGCCTGGGCAAGGGCGGCGGCGATGTGGCGCGGCGGCGATCGGTCGGTGGCGAGTTCGGAAAAACCCTCGAATCCGCAGACCTGGACCAGACCCTGACGGCCGAATTTGGTGTGGTCGGTGATGACGAGCGAGCGCTGGCCGCGCGACAGCACCATGCGGGCGAATTCAGCCTCTTCCAGATCATAGTCCATGACGCCGGTGACGGCATCGACCGCGCCGATGGAGATCACCGCATGGCTGACGGAAAACCGGCTGACGAATTCGATGGCCGAGACGCCTAAAGCAGCGCCCGAATCGCTACGCAATTCGCCGCCGGCCATATAGACCTTGTTGCCGTTGACGGTGGCCAGCGTGCGGGCGATGTCGGAGGAGTTGGTAACGACCGTCAGCCTGCGGTGGCCGAGCAGTTCGCGGGCCAGGAAAGACGTTGTCGTGCCGGTGTCGAACATGATCGATTCGCCGTCGCGAATGGTCGCGGCAACCATGCGGGCGATGGCACGCTTGGCGTCGGCATTCTCGCGCATGCGCCCCTCGAACGGCGCCTCGCCGGCCATCGCCGGCAGGCCGACGGCGCCGTGCATCTTCAGGATCGAACCGCCACGGGTCAGCGGCTTGACGTCGCGGCGCACGGTCTCCAGAGAGACGCCCAGCCGGTCGGCCAGGCTGGCGATGGTGACCGTGCCTTCCTCTTTCAAGAGACGGAGTATTTCGCCGTGCCGCTTCGAATGGACCATCGAGTTTCGCCAATCGGATTGTTGCGCTGCTGACCGGTTCTAAGGCAAATCGGCCACAGTTTACAACAATTCCTTACGATTCCGGTCAAAAGCGCAGAAAAAGCCACAAGTTTTCGTTGACAAGCCAGGTTACAAGGCGTGACATTGGCTTGGTGACAGGTTCGGAGCTACCACAGGAGAACGATGGCTGAGCCGCACCAAATTTCGTCTGCCCGAACGTCTGCGAAGATCATCTGGGGCAGGGGAAAGGACTTTTTGGAATCCGCGGGGGCGGATGCCGGCGTCGAAGAACCCGGCAAAGGGGCTCGTCGGTGCGGTGCGGGATACCGATCCTGGCATCCCGCACCGACGAGATCTTCGCATCGCTCCCTCCTGCCGGCCGCCATCTTTATGACACCTGTGGCGCCTTGAACCCTGCCCAAGGAGCGACGAGCCTGTGACCGTCGAGGACCGTATCCGCGCCCTGCCCTGCTGGACCGGCAACATCGAGATCGCGCCGTTGCCCGGCGGCCTGAGCAACGCCAACTATCTGGTCAAAGACGCGGCCGGACGGCATGTCGTGCGCTTCGGCCAGGACTTTCCGTTCCACCACGTCTTTCGCGAGCGCGAGGTGATGACCACCCGTGCGGCGCACGCCGCCGGCTTCGCGCCGACGGTTCTTTATTCCGAGCCCGGCATCCTGGTGACGGAATTTATCGGCGCCAAGACCTATGTCGCGGAGGACGTACGCGCCAATATCGGCCGCGTCGCCGCCCTGATGCGCGGCTTCCACCGGGAAATGCCCAACCATGTCTCCGGCGCCGGCTTCATGTTCTGGGTGTTCCATGTCATCCGCGACTATGCGCGCACGCTGGAGGAAGGCGGCAGCCGCATGCGAAGCGAGTTACCGCGGCTCTTGACGCTTGCCGACGAGCTCGAACGAGCGCAGAAGCTGTTGCCGATCGTCTTTGGCCATAATGATCTTTTGCCGGCTAATATTCTCGATGACGGCCATAGGCTATGGCTTATCGACTTCGAATATGCCGGCTTCAATACGGCGATGTTCGACCTTGCCGGCGTCGCCTCGAACGCCGGCATGAGCGACGAGGAGTCCTTTGCCTTCCTGACCGCCTATTTCATGAAGGAGCCGGACGAGGCGATCCGCCGCTCGCATGCGGCCATGCAATGCGCATCGCTGCTGCGCGAAGCGATGTGGAGCATGGTTTCTGAACTTTATCTCGACGCGCCGGGCATCGACTACGTCGCCTACACCGACGAAAACCTGACGCGGCTGGAAGCCGCGCTGGAAAACTACAGAACAAAATACGGACAAAAGTCATGACATTGCCCGCCCATGCCGAGATCGTCGTCATCGGCGGCGGCATCATCGGTTGTTCGACGGCCTATCATCTGGCGCGTGACCACAAGGCCGATGTCGTGCTTTTGGAACAGGGCAAGCTGACTTCAGGCTCCACTTGGCATGCGGCGGGGCTGGTCGGACAGTTACGGTCGTCGGCTTCCATCACCCGCGTGCTCAAATATTCGGTCGATCTGTACAAAGGACTGGAAGCCGAAACCGGGCTGGCCACTGGCTGGAAGATGACCGGGTGCCTCAGGCTCGCCACCAATGCCGACCGCTGGATCGAGTATAAAAGGCTGGCGACGACGGCGAAAAGCTTCGGCATGGATATGCAGTTGCTGTCGCCGGCCGAGGTCAAGACAATGTGGCCGCTGCTGGAAACCGGCGATCTCGTCGGCGCCAGCTGGCTGCCTACCGACGGCCAGGCAAGCCCCTCCGACATCACCCAGTCGCTTGCCAAAGGCGCGCGCATGCACGGTGCCAGGCTGTTCGAGGATGTCCGCGTCACCGGCTTCGACATGAGGGATGGCCGCATCACCGCGGTAAAGACCAACAGCGGCGATATCGCCTGCGACAAGGTGGTGAACTGTGCCGGGCAATGGGCGCGGCAGGTGGGCTCCCTTGCCGGCATCAACGTGCCGCTGCAGCCGGTGAAGCACCAGTACATCATCACCGAAAAGATCGACGGATTAGCAACCGATGCGCCAACGATCCGCGACCCCGATCGCCGCACCTATTTCAAAGAGGAAGTCGGCGGGCTGGTGATGGGCGGCTATGAGCCGAACCCGCAACCCTGGACGACAGGCCTGCCGGGCGGCGACGTGCCTGACGACTGGGAATTCCGGCTGTTCGACGACGATTACGATCATTTCGAGCAGCATATGAACCAGGCGATCGCGCGTGTTCCGGCACTCGAATCCGTCGGCGTCAAACAGATGATCAACGGGCCGGAGAGTTTCACGCCGGACGGCAATTTCATTCTCGGCCTAGCGCCCGAATGCCCCAACATGTTCGTCGGCGCCGGCTTCAATGCCTTCGGCATCGCATCGGGCGGCGGCGCCGGCTGGGTGCTGGCACAATGGGTGGTCGACGGCGAGGCGCCGCTTGACCTGTGGGTGGTCGACATCAGGCGTTTTTCCGACCTGCACCGCGACCGGCAATGGGTCTGCGACCGCACGCTGGAAGCCTATGGCAAGCACTACACGATCGGCTTCCCGCACGAGGAATATCTTTCCGGCCGGCCGCGGATCGTCTCGCCGCTCTATGAGCGGCTGCAAAAGCACCGCGCTGCGTTCGGCTCGAAACTCGGCTGGGAGCGGCCGAACTGGTTCGCACCCGAAGGTGTCGAGCCGAAGGACATCTATTCGATGGGCCGGCAGAACTGGTTTTCGCCAGTCAGCGACGAACACCGGCATGTGCGCGAAAACGTCGGCATCTTCGACCAGTCGTCCTTTGCCAAATATGAAATCACCGGTGCGGATGCGTTGAAGGCGCTCGACTGGATCTGCGCCAACGATATCAACAAGCCGATCGGCCGGCTGACCTACACGCAGCTTCTCAACACCCGCGGCGGCATCGAGGCCGACCTCACCGTGGCGCGGCTCGGCGAAGAACGATTCTACGTCGTCACCGGCACCGGATTCAGGACACATGATTTCTCGTGGATCGGCGACCATGTCGGCAGGGAACTCGATGTGACGCTCACCGACGTCACCGAGCGTTTCGGCACGCTGTCGCTGATGGGGCCGCGCGCCCGCGACGTGCTGGCTGCGCTGACCGATGCGGATGTGTCGAACACCGCTTTCCCGTTCGGCCATGTGCGGGAGATCTCCATCGCCGGCCAGACAATCCGGGCGCTGCGCGTCACCTATGTCGGCGAGCTCGGCTGGGAGTTGCATGTGCCGATCGCGGCCACGGGCGAGATTTTCGACACGCTGATGGCGGCGGGCAGGGAATACGGCATCCGCCCGGTCGGCTACCGCGCGCTGGAATCGTTGCGGCTGGAAAAAGGCTACCGCGCCTGGGGCTCCGACATCACACCCAACGACACCCCGCAGGAGGCCGGCCTCGGCTGGGCGGTGAAGCTCCGAAGAAACACGGATTTTGTCGGCAGGCGGGCGCTGGAAAAGATCGATGGCGCAGTACTGAAAAAACGCTTCGCCGGCTTCACGGTCGACGATCGGGAGGTCGTGCTGCTCGGGCGCGAGACGATCCTGCGCAACAACGAGCCGGTCGGCTACCTGACCAGCGGCGGCTACGGCTACACGGTCGGCAAGAACATCGGCTATGGTTACGTCCGCAACGCCGACGGAGTCAGCGACGATTTTCTCGCCTCCGGCGACTACGAACTGGTGGTGGCGATGGAACGGACGCCGGCAAAGATCCATCTCCAGCCGCTTTACGACCCGGCGGGAGAAAAGGTGAAGGCTTAGAACTTTCTAGATCGGCGGCAGTGCGCGAGATCTACGCACCAGAACCTGGAGCCTAGTTGACGCCTTTCGGCACGTTTTCGGGCGGCACTGTGTCGACCACCTTCTGGCGATGGAAGATGAACAGCCCGGCCAGCACGATGATGCCCGAACCGATCAGGATGCGCGGACCGGGCATGTCGCCGAAGAAGGCTAGCCCGAAAATGACGGCCCACAGCAGCAGACTGTAATGCAGCGGCGCCAGCGTCGAGGCGGGCGCCAGCTTCAGCGCCCTGGTGATCATCAGATGGGCGCCGCAGGAGACGATACCGAGAAGCAGCATGGCGCCGAAATCGAGCGCAGAAGGCGTTCGCCAGTTGCCGATGGTCAGCACCGCGCCGACCACGAGCGTGCCGATGGTTTGCCAGGTAACGAGCGAGGTGTCGCTGGTGCCACGCAGCCGCCGGTTGAGGATGATGGCGAAGGCAAAGGTAACGCTACCGACCAGCGCGAAGGTCGACGACAGCGAAAATGCGGCCGAGGACGGTTTGAGCATGATCAGCACACCGCAGAAGCCGACCAGGATCGCCATCCAGCGGCGCCAGCCGACCTTTTCACCAAGCAGCAGGTGGGACAATGCCGCCACATAGATCGGCCCCGCCATGTAGAAACTCATGACGTCGGCGAGCGGCAGGTAGACGACGGCGGCATAAAACAGCGCCGTGTCGAGCGTCGTCATGACGACGCGCAAGAGCTGCAACTCAGGTCGTTCGATGCGGAACAGCTTGGCCGGACCTTGACGCGCGATCATCGGACCGAGCACGAAAAAGGCGCCGATCGAACGGACCAGCACGACCTGGCCGACGGAAAAGCTGGCGACCAGCCATTTGCCCATCGCATCGTTCAACGCAAACAGGAAATCGCCGGCCAGCATAAGCAGGATGCCAGCCAAAAGCACGTTCCTGGTCGTCGAATTCTGGGCTGGTGGCTGTGCCATGCCGATGTCGCTTCCTCCCGCATGAAAGCTCGGTGAGCAGCGTCGTAAACGCAAGCAGCCGCTTTTACGAGCGGAAATCGGGAACCCGGCCAGACCAGAGCCGGAAATCGGCTGGGCCTATACTGGAGCGGCGGTTTTCAAATCGAATCGTACCGCCGCTCAGTCTTTATTGTTTAAGCATCGGACCCAAAATCGGTACGCACTTTTGGGTCCGATGCTCTAGATCGCCGCTTGAACGGCTTACTTCGGCCGTGGCCTAATGATGACCGGACGATAGATCACCGGCCGATCCCAAGGATCGAAAGCCGACGCACTTCTCAGTTCCGCGCGGCGCGCGAGATCGATGCGCTGCAGGCATTCGGCGAAAGCATCGTTCTTTCTGGCGAAGCCGTAGGACCGGCATTTTGCCTCGTCCGCGGCACGACGGTCTTCTGCCGTCATGCAGCCTGCACAGATCGCCGCCAAGGCGACCACCATCGCCGTTTTGTGCCACATGGTGTCCTCCTCAATATAAAAGTGGAGTTCGATTGTAGACTTACGATCAGGGCCGATCAATCCGATCGAAGCGCCCAGGCTTGATGCAGCTACAACGTCCTATTGGGCCTGCCATCAATGGTCACGAAATGGGCGGGCGATGCCTGCGGTTCACCGTCGTCGGTCGTCCCGCGATCGAAAGCCGCGTTTCCTGCCTGGCCCGCTCGGCCACCACCTTGCCCCTGGCGATGACGCAGAGGCGCTCGGGGCGCAGACGCAAGGCCTCGACCGGATCGCCAGCATCGAGGACGACGAGGCTGGCGCGCTTGCCCACGCTGAGGCCAAGATGGTCGAGGCCCATGATGGCGGCGTTGACATTGGTGACCATGTCGAAGCAGCGCGCCATATCGGCCGGGCTCGACATCTGGGCGACGTGAAGGCCCATGAAGGCGACGTCCAGCATGTCGGCGGTGCCCAGCGAATACCAGGGGTCGAGCACGCAATCCTGGCCCCAGCCGACACGGATGCCGTGGGCAAGCATCTCCTTGACCCGGGTCAGGCCGCGGCGTTTGGGAAATGTGTCGTGGCGGCCCTGCAGCATGATGTTGATCAGCGGATTGGGGATCGCCGAGACGCCTGCCTCTGATATCAGCGGCAACAGCTTCGAGACGTAGTAATTTTCCATCGAGTGCATCGAAGTGAGATGCGAGCCGGCGACCCTGCCCTGCAGGCCGAGGCGTTGCGTCTCATAGGCTAGTTGTTCGATATGGCGCGACAGCGGATCATCGGTCTCGTCGCAATGCAGGTCGACCATGAGGCCGCGCTTTGCCGCGATTTCGCACAGTTCCGTCACCGAGCGCGTGCCGTCGGCCATGGTGCGCTCGAAATGCGGAATGCCGCCGACGACGTCGACGCCCATGTCGAGGGCGCGGATGGTGTTGTCGCGCGCCGTCGGCGAGCGATAAAATCCGTCCTGCGGGAAGGCGACCAGTTGCAGGTCGATATAGGGCGCGACCGTCTTCTTGACATCGAGCAGGGCTTCGACCGCCAGCAGCCTGACATCGCAAACATCGACATGAGTGCGGATGGCGAGCAGGCCCATCGACACCGCCCAGTCGCAATAGGCGAGCGCGCGCTCGCGCACCGCTTCGTGGGTCAACAACGGCTTTAGCTCGCCCCACAGCGAAATGCCTTCCAGCAGGGTGCCCGACGCGTTGACGCGCGGGATGCCAAGGGAAAGCGTGGCGTCCATATGGAAATGCGGATCGACGAAAGGCGGCGAGACCAGATTGCCACGAGCGTCGATCGCCGTGCCCGCCGCGACGTTCAGCTCGGGTTCGATGGCGGCGATCGTCTCGCCGATGATGCCGATATCGGCGATCGTGCCGTCGGGCAGCGTGCCGCCGCGCACGATAAGGTCGAAATCCATCTGTCGTCATCCCCTTGCAGAATCACAAAGCCACCGTGGCGCAAGGCAACAGCCATTTCTTTCAGCGCGGCGTGCTGCCGTAGGGCGGGACAGGTGCGACTCTCCCCCTTCTTGTGGAAGAAGGGGGAGCGAACCTACTCCGGCACATACCTCACAGCTCCCTTTGCAGCGCTGGTCGCCATCGCGGCATAGGCGCGCAGGGCCGTCGTCACCTTGCGCTTGCGCTTTTCCTCGGGCTTCCAGGCGGCAGCTCCCTTCGCCTCCATCGCGGCGCGGCGGGCGGCCAATTCAGCCTCGCTGACAGCAAGATGGATCGTGCGGTTCGGGATATCGATCTCGATCGTATCGCCCTCCTGCACCAGCCCGATCAGCCCGCCTTCCGCCGCCTCCGGGGACGCATGGCCGATCGACAGGCCGGAGGTGCCGCCGGAAAACCGGCCGTCGGTGACCAGCGCGCAGACTTTGCCGAGGCCCTTCGACTTGAGATAGCTGGTCGGGTAGAGCATTTCCTGCATGCCGGGGCCGCCGCGCGGCCCTTCGTAGCGGATGACGACGACATCGCCGGCCTTGATCTCGTTGGACAGGATCGCCTTGACGCTGGCGTCCTGGCTTTCGAACACCCTCGCCGGGCCGGTGAATTTCAGGATCGATTCATCGACGCCGGCGGTCTTCACGATGCAGCCGTCCAGCGCAAGGTTGCCTTTCAGCACGGCAAGACCGCCGTCCCTCGAAAAGGGGTGTTCGGCCGAGCGTATGACGCCTTTCTCACGATCAAGATCGAGCTCGTCCCAGCGACGGTCCTGGCTGAACGCGACCTGCGTCGGCACGCCGCCCGGTGCCGCGAGGAAGAAATCGCGGACATTCTGGCTGGAGGTGCGCGAAATATCCCAGTGGTCGAGCGCTTCGCCGAGACTTGCCGTGTGCACCGTCGGCAGGTCGCGGTTGAGCAGCCCGGCGCTGTCGAGCTGGCCAAGGATCGCCATGATGCCGCCGGCGCGATGGACATCCTCCATATGGACGTCGGACTTGGCCGGCGCCACCTTGCACAGCACCGGAACCCGCCGCGACAGCCGGTCAATGTCCTCCATGGTGAAGTCGACCTCGCCCTCATGCGCGGCGGCGAGAATGTGCAGCACCGTGTTGGTCGAGCCGCCCATGGCGATGTCGAGTGTCATGGCGTTTTCGAAAGCGCCTTTCGAGGCGATGCTGCGCGGCAATGCGCTGTCGTCATCCTGCTCGTAATAGCGCTGGGCGAGATCGACGATCAGATGGCCGGCCTCGACGAACAGGCGCTTGCGGTCGGCATGCGTGGCCAGCGTCGAACCGTTGCCGGGCAAGGAAAGGCCCAGCGCCTCGGTCAGGCAATTCATCGAGTTGGCGGTGAACATGCCAGAGCAGGAGCCGCAGGTCGGGCAGGCCGAGCGCTCGATGGTCTTCACGTCCTCGTCGGAGATCTTGTCGTCGGCGGCCGCAACCATGGCATCGACCAGATCCAGCGCCTGCGTCTTGCCGGCGAGCACCACCTTGCCGGCTTCCATCGGTCCGCCGGAGACGAAGACGGTCGGGATGTTGAGGCGCAGCGACGCCATCAGCATGCCCGGCGTGATCTTGTCGCAATTGGAAATGCAGACCATGGCGTCGGCGCAGTGAGCGTTGACCATGTATTCGACCGAGTCGGCGATCAGCTCGCGCGACGGCAGCGAATAGAGCATGCCGTCGTGACCCATGGCGATGCCGTCATCGACGGCGATTGTGTTGAACTCTTTCGCAACGCCGCCGGCCTTCTCGATCTCGCGCGCGACCAGCTGGCCGAGATCCTTGAGATGGACGTGACCGGGCACGAACTGGGTGAAAGAATTGACAACGGCGATGATCGGCTTGCCGAAATCGGAATCCTTCATGCCGGTCGCACGCCAAAGGCCACGGGCGCCGGCCATGTTGCGGCCATGGGTGGTGGTGCGGGAGCGATAGGCCGGCATGAATTTTCCTTGGCTGGCTAGCTGCGCTCGATGGAAGCGCGGCGGCGCTGAATTCGGACCGCAGGCGTTATAGACGCCGAAGCACGGTCTGGCCACAATTTTGCAGTGCGCCAGATTTTCCCAAGAAAATTCCCAGATCCTCAAAAAAATCGATGGCACTGTCGGATTGCGCGCCGTGCGGGCGTCCTTGGGCAAACGGCGGGGCCAAGCCAGGCCGTTTCACTGCGATAGCCAACTGCAACAGCCGAGGAGCAAGCAAATGCAAAAGATCACCCCCTGCCTGTGGTTCGACGACCAGGCCGAGGAGGCCATGAACCACTACATGTCCATCTTCAAGAATTCGAAGGTGCTGAGCGTGATGCGCTGGCCCAAGGGCAGCGGCGATAATGAGGGCAAGGTTCTGGTGACGAATTTCGAGCTCGACGGCGTTCAGTTCCAGGCGCTCAACGGCGGGCCGCAATTCAAGTTCAGCGAGGCAGTCTCGCTCTCCATCGACTGCAAGACGCAGGAGGAGGTCGACTATTTCTGGGACAGGCTCATCGAGGGCGGTGGCGAGCCCAGCCAGTGCAGCTGGCTGAAGGACAAATTCGGCGTCTCCTGGCAGGTCGTGCCGGAGCAATTGCCGAGGCTGCTGCAGGACCCCGACACGGAAAAGGCCGGCCGTGTCATGCAGGCGATGATGCAGATGACCAAGATCGACATCGCCAAGATCGAAGAGGCAGCCAGGGGCTGAGCGATCTTCCCTTCTCCCCCTTGTTGCGGGAGAAGGGAAGTGACGCCGTTTAGGCCGCCTTGTCGCGGACCTGGTAATCCTTGACCGCGGCGAAGCGGATCGCCTTCCAGCGTTCGGCCTCGTAGTTGAGGGAGAAGGCGTGCTGGGCCAGGAACACCGGGTCGTTGTCGAGATCGCGGGCAATGTCGCCGCGATGCGCCTCAATGAAGCGATGTACCTCGACCTTGTCGTCGGCCGATATCCAGCGACAGACGGAAAAGCGCGACATCTCGAAATCGACGGGCAGCGTGTATTCGAAGTTCAGCCGTTCCTTCAGCACATCGAGCTGCAGCGCGCCGACGACGCCGACGATAGCCGGCGAACCGTCCTCCGGCGAGAACAGTTGCACGACGCCTTCCTCGGCCATCTGGTGCAGCGCTTCCTTCAGCTTCTTGGCCTTCATCGCGTCGCCGAGGCGGACGCGGCGCAGGATTTCCGGCGCGAAGTTCGGCACGCCACGGAACAGTATCTCCTCGCCCTCGGTTAGCGTATCGCCGATGCGCAACGTGCCGTGGTTGGGGATGCCGACGACATCGCCGGCAAAAGCCTCGTCGGCGGTGACGCGGGTGCGGGCGAAGAAGAACTGCGGCGCCGACAGGCTCATCGGTTTTCCCGTGCGCACCAGCTTGGCCTTCATGCCGCGCTCGAGCTTGCCCGAGCAGACACGGACGAAGGCGATGCGATCGCGGTGGTTGGGGTCCATGTTGGCCTGGATCTTGAAGACGAAGGAGGTCATCTTGTCCTCGGTTGCCTCGACCTTACGGGTGTCGGCTTTCTGCGCGCGCGGCGGCGGCCCGTAGGCGCCAAGCGCTTCGATCAGGTCGCGCACGCCGTAATTGCGCAACGCCGAACCGAAATAGACCGGCGTCAGATGACCCTCGCGGAAGGAATCGATGTCAAGCGGACGGCAGGCTTCGCGCGCCAGCTCCAGCTCCTCGATGAAGGCTTCGCGCTCGTTCTCCGGCAACAGGCCGGCGACGCGGTTGGAATCGGGACCATTGACCGGCGTGCGTTCCTTCTCCGCGTCGCCCTTGCGCACCGCGTTCAGCGCCAGATGGTAGGTGCCGGAAAAGGTCTTGCCGCGACCGATCGGCCAGGTGATCGGCGCGGTATCGAGTGCCAGCTTCTGCTCGATCTCGTCGAGGATCTCGAACGGGTCGCGGCTTTCGCGGTCCATCTTGTTGACGAAGGTGATGATCGGGATGTCGCGCAGCCGGCAGACCTCGAACAGTTTTAGCGTGCGCGGCTCGATGCCCTTCGCGGCGTCGATGACCATGACCGCCGCATCGACCGCCGACAGCGTGCGATAGGTGTCGTCGGCGAAATCCTCGTGGCCGGGCGTGTCGAGCAGGTTGAAGACATTGTCCTCATATTCGAAGGTCATCACCGAGGTGACGACGGAGATGCCGCGCTCGCGCTCGATCTTCATCCAGTCCGACCTGGTCTGGATGCGATCCTTCTTGGCCTTGACCTCGCCGGCAAGCTGGATGGCGCCGCCGAACAAAAGCAGCTTTTCGGTCAGCGTCGTCTTGCCGGCGTCCGGATGCGCGATGATCGCGAAAGTGCGGCGGCGCGCCACCGCGTTCGTGATGTCTTCAGCCAATTTATGGAATCCCGTGTGGTGCGCGGGCTTTTAGCAGCGCTTTTGTAGCCTGTCGAACAGTTTTGGGCGGACACCCTCATCCGGTCTTGAGATAGGATCGCCGCAACGACATCAGAAGACCCGATTCGATAAAGGACAATCCATGAGCGCAGCCAAGCAAGTCATCGTCGTCGGGGCCGGCATCATCGGCGCGTCCATCGCCTGGCATCTGGCGAAGGCCGGCGCGAAGGTGTCGGTCATTGCCGACAGCGGCGCCGGCGGCGTCGCCACGCCGAATTCCTTTGCCTGGATCAATGCTAGCTGGGGCAATCCAGAGCCGTATTTCCGGCTGCGCAACCGTTCGATGGCCGAATGGACGCGGCTGGCGCAGGACCTTCCCGGCATTCCGCTCGCCTGGTGCGGCGGCCTGTGCTGGGACCTGCCACCGGCCGAGTTGGAAGCCTATGCCGCCGAGCACTCCGGCTGGGGTTACGGCATCGAGCGCGTCGACCGTGCGAGAGCCGCGAGCATCGAGCCCAATCTTGCCGAGCTTCCCGATTTCGCCCTGCATGTGCCCGGGGAAGGCGTCGCCGAACCGGTCGCCGCCACGCAGGCATTACTGGCCGACGCCGAACTGCGCGGCGCGCGGGTGATGACCGGCACGACCGTCAGCGCGCTGATACAGACCAATGGCAGGATTACCGGCGTCGATACATCCACCGGACCGATTGCCGCCGACGAGGTGGTGATTGCGGCTGGCGGCGGCTCTCCGGCAATCGCGGCGACGGCTGGGATAAAACTGCCGATCGAGACGCCGCCCGGCCTGATCGTCCACTCACGCCCCTACGAAAAGCTGCTCAACGGCCTGGTGATCGGAGACCGGCTGCACATGCGCCAGACTGCCGGGGGCCGTATCATCGCCGGCTCGGATTTCGGCGGCGCCGATCCGGGCATGGATGCCGCAGCCACCGCCCGCGAGTTGTTTGCGGCGATGAAGAGCATGCTGCGCGGCGCCGACGGGCTGGAACTGGATTTTCATACGGTCGGCTACCGGCCGACGCCGATCGACGGCTTTCCGATCATCGGACGTGCTAAAGACATCAGCGGACTCTACGTCGCGGTTATGCATTCCGGTATCACGCTGGCGCCTGCCGTCGGCCTGTTCGCCGCCCGGGAAATCCTCGACGGCGCGCGCGATCCGCTGCTTGAGCTTTATGGGCCGACGCGTTTTGCTCAATAGCCGGGCGGACGGCGAAAACCGCCGCTCAGCGGCGCTATTGCCCTGGCGATGCCGAGCAGCCGGGATTCGGACCAGCGTCTGCCGACCAGCTGCAGACCAATGGGCAGGCCGTCACGACCCTGCGTGTACGGCAGCGAAAGTGCGGGGTGGCCGCTGTAGTTGAACACCGCGCCATAGGCCGGCAGCATCCAGTAGCTCTGCTCCTTGTCATCGACCTTGATCGGTGTTCCCGGCTCGCAATGCGGAAAGGCCGTGGTCATAGCAACGGGGCACAGCAACGCATCCCATTCTTGGAAAAACCGTTCCCAGGCAAGGATTGACCGATCGCGGCGGCCGAGCGCCTCGAACCAACGCGAGACCGGCGTCGGTTCTTCTGGCGGTTCAGGCTGCGTTGCCTCCAGCATCATGCCGATCAGCGCACCGCCTTGCGTCAGATCGTCATGCAGGTCGAGCGTCGGCAGTCTTGCTTCCTCGACGACCGCGCCTCCAGACTGAAGCTCCCTTGCCAGGTTCTCGACAGCGGCCCTGATTTCGCCGGCCACCGGAAAACCCGGAAAGGCCGGCGCGAAAACGATGCGTAGGGTCTTGAGGTCAAGCTCCGGCATACCCTCGACAGGCACCGGCGCAAGGTCGGCGTCACGGCCGTCCGGCCCTGCAATGATCCCCAGGATCAGCGCCAGATCTTCGACGTTGCGGGCCAGCGGACCGATGCAGGACATCAGCCGCACGCCGCGCGGTACGCCACCGGGATCGGGAAAGGCGCCGGCCAAGGAGACGCGATGCTCTGTCGCCTTGAGGCCGTAGACGCCGCAGAAGGCGGCCGGCAGCCGGATCGAATCCTGCATGTCAGTGCCGACCTCGAACGGCGTCATTCCGGCGCAGAGCGCTGCGGCAGCGCCACCGCTGGAACCGCCTGATGTACGCGAGAGGTCCCAGGGATTATTGGTGCGGCCGAAGAGCGGATTGTCCGACTGCCAGTCGCCCAGCATCGTTGCGACATTTGTCTTGGCCGTCAGCACGCCGCCGGCCGCCTTCAACCTGAGAACGACCGGACTGTCTTCTCTCGCCACATAGTCGGCAAAGGGCGGAAAGCCGACCGTGGTCTTCATCCCCGATGTTTCATGCGTGTCCTTCAGCGTGAACGGTACGCCGTGCAACGGCCCGAGAACATCACCCCGCGCCTGCGCCTCGTCGGCCTTCTCAGCGCGAGCGCGAGCCGTTTCCCTGCCGAGCGTGACGACCGCATTGACCGCCTCGTTGTGTCTGTCGATCTGGGCCAGATACGCGTCCAGCGCTTCCACAGCGGAAATCTTGCGGTCGCGAATGGCGGCAGCCAGTTCTGTGGTAGAGGAAAAGACGAGGTCCATGACCAATGCTCCCGGCTAGCTGGCAGCGCTCGTCTCACCAAATGGCAGATTGCGGCGCGGCTTCAAGCCAAGTTCAGCATTCGGTGGCCGGCATCGCTTGATCGGGATTGCGCAGAGCTTAGCCGACCAGCGCCAGCTTCACCGCGACCCCCTGTTGTGCGTCCGCTCGTAAAGTTCGCGAACTATACGGCTTGCCGTGGAATCGCACAGAAACGGCAGGAAAGCGTGAATGAGCGCGGCGAATGCCGCCATGAACAGTCGCGACGAGAACCACGCGGCGAAAGCCATATGGCCGAAATAGGTTTCGCCCACCGAAGCCGGATGAGAGGTGAAAAGTCTTGCGAGCCGTGCGGTCATGCTGGTCCCCTTTCAGCGCGTGAAGTCCCGAATTTGAACATCTTGACACGCCTCACCGCTTCATTGGTCCCAAAATATCCTTGTCTTTAGCCGATTATTGGGACAAACGTCCCACATGGCGCTGGAAATCGATGAAATCGATCGAAGACTGCTGGGCGAACTGCAGCGCGACGGCACGCTGTCGGTCGACCAACTGTCGGAAAGGGTGTCGCTGTCGCGCAACGCCTGCTGGCGTCGGGTCAAGCGCCTGGAAGAAGACGGCGTCATCACCGGCCGGGTGGCGCTGGTCGATGCGGACAAGCTCGGTCTCGGCCTCTCGGTGTTCATCCTGGTCCGGACCTCCAATCACGATCCGGACTGGCTGCAAAAATTCCGGTCGGCAGTGACCGGTTTTCCCGAGATCACCGGCGTCTACCGCATGTCCGGCGATCTCGATTATGTGCTGCGTGCCCGCGTCGCGGACGTAAAGGCTTACGATCGGCTGTATCAGCGGCTGATCGCCAAGGTGGCGCTGTCGGACGTTTCGGCCTCCTTCGTCATGGAGGAGATCAAGGAGACGACGGTCGTCCCGGTAGAACTGCGCTGACGTGGAACTGCGCTGAAAGAAAGCCGTTGATAGCATTGCTGCCGAGTTGACCGAATCGGCGTTGGCAGCGATAGGATCAGCCTTATGCGCGCAGCAATCTACACTTCCTCCGTCATCGGTCCGGCCGTCGGCTTCGTCAGGCTGCCGCATGGCGAAGGCCTGCCGCTTCCCGCCTATGAAAGCCCCGGCGCCGCCGGCATGGATCTGCGCGCCGCGGTGCCGGACGACCGGCCACTGCTGATCCTGCCGGGAAAACGCGCGCTGGTGCCGACCGGGCTGATCCTGGAGATTCCGGAAGGCATGGAAGGCCAGGTCCGGCCGCGCTCGGGCCTTGCCTACAAGCATGGGCTCACCTGCCTCAACACGCCGGGCACTATCGACAGCGACTATCGCGGCGAGGTGAAGGTGCTGCTGATCAACCTTGGCGACGAGGATTTCGCGGTAACGCGCGGCATGCGGATCGCCCAGATCGTCTTCGCCCCGGTGACGCAGGCGACAGTCGAGGAGCGGACATTGGCCGGAGGTACGGCGCGGGGCTCCGGCGGCTTCGGATCGACCGGCACGGCCTGATGAGCACCGCGAAATGAGAATGCCCAAGCTCGTCATCTTCGATTGCGACGGGGTTCTGGTCGACACCGAGAACCTGGCCAATCGGCGCCTCGCGGAATGGCTAAGCGCCGCCGGCTACCCGGCCACCTTCGAATCTTGCCGCAAGAATTTCTCCGGCCGCTCCATGGTCTCGGTGCAAAAAGAAGTCGAGGCGACCGGCGTCAGCCTCGGCGCCGATTTCGTCGAGCGCTGGAACGCCGGCCTGCCGGACCTGTTCGCGCACGGCGTCGAAGCCGTCCCCTATGTCAGGGAGTTCATCGAAGTCGTGCATGCGGCCGGCATCGCAACTTGCGTCGCTTCATCGGCGCGGGTTTCGAAAATGCACATCACGCTCGGCCAAACAGGTCTGTTGCCGCTGTTCGAGCATGCGCTGTTCAGCTCGACCATGGTCTCGCGCGGAAAGCCGTTTCCCGACTTGTTCCTGCATGCCGCACATACGATGGGCTTTGCGCCGGCAGACTGCATCGTCATCGAGGACAGCGTCGCCGGAACGATGGCCGGCATTGCCGCCGGCATGCGGGTATTTTCCTATCACGGCGACCCGCATACCGATCGCGACGGCCTGACCGAGGCCGGCGGCATATTGTTCGACGATATGCGCGCGCTGGCCGGACTGGTGCCGATCCACTAACCTGATAATTCAGGCTTCTTACCCGGCTGTACGCCTCAGTTGTCCGTGCTAGCTTGCGAACGCTCGACAGTGGGAGGCGCCCAGCGCATGAGTTCCATCCTGCTTCGCTTCATCTTCGCCTGTTTGCTGCTGCCGTATCTGTGGACTGCGGCCGGTGCGCAAGGCGTCAGCTTCCCAGACCTCGGCAGCGCCGTCCCCGGCCACGAGGACAAGACCTATCTCGACCTCGCCAGGATGATCATTCCCGATCTGGCGGCGGACAAGAACGGCTTCTACCGGGGTTCCAGGCCGGTCGAGATGCGCCATATCGAGGGTTCGGATAGCGGTGGCCTGCCGCCCGAAACGTCGGGCCTCTCCAACGCCGCCGCGCTCGACATCAAGGCAGGCGGCAAGGATCGGCTGGCCATGCTGTTCGACCTCGGCAGCTCGTCGGACAGCGCCGAGGGGTTCGCGGTGCTGGCGCTTTACGATCTTGCCGGCAAGCCGAGACTGCTAGACGTCGTCAATGTCGCCGTCGACCGGAGCACCTCTTTCAGCGAGCCGGGCAAGCTGCCGATTGGGCCCAGCGATGACGCCATCATCACCCTGAGCACGCATTTCAATTCGAGCCAGGGCTATACGAGCACGCCGCTGATCCTGGTCCGCGACGACAGGTTCGAACTGATCGACATGATCTACACGTTCAACGAGAACCTCTGCGCCTATACGCGCACGCAGGAGTTGGCCTTTCAGACCGTTGCGGACGGCCAGCCCTACGCGGCCATCAAGGCCAGGGTGACCGATGCCACGGTGCCGAATGGTGAAAGCTGCGACGATCAGGCGCCCAAGGCTTCCTCGCGCGACATTTCCCTCACCTACCATTGGGACAGGGCCGCATACGTCAAGGATTCCGACGCACTGGACAAATTGGCAGCAGAGAACGCCAATCGCTTCTGAACCAATCGCATTCGTTTGCCCGCCGCAAATCGGCGCGATAGAATCCGGCCTCACACCCCGCAGATGAAGGAATGCATCCATGGACAAGGGCAAAACCTTTCGCGACCTGCATAGCTCGATTTTCGTCATGCCCAACCCGTGGGACATCGGCACGACGAAATTGCTGGCCTCCTTCGGTTTCAAGGCGCTGGCAACGACCAGCGCCGGCTTTGCGTTTTCGCGCGGCCTGCCTGACGGCGCGGTGACCTTCGAGGCGATGATCCACCATTGCCGCGAGATGACGGCGGCGACCGACCTGCCGGTCTCGGCCGATCTCGAGAAGGGCAAGGGCGACAGCGCGACAAGTGCCGCCGAAACTGTCTTCGCGGCCGAAGCGGCCGGCCTCGCCGGCTGCTCGATCGAGGATCACACCGGCGAACCCGACAAGCCGATCTACGATTTTTCGCATGCAGTCGAGCGCGTCGCCGCTGCAGCGGAGGCGGCACGGGCGCTGAAGCATGATTTCGTCTTCACCGCGCGCGCCGAGAATTTTCTGTGGGATAAGCCCGACATCGACGACACGATAAAGCGGCTGCAAGCCTTCGAGAAGGCCGGCGCCGACGTGCTCTATGCGCCTGGTATCAGCGACATCGAGACGGTGCGAACCGTCTGCTCGGCGCTGACCAAGCCGGTCAATGTCCTGGCGAGCCCGGGCTTCACCGTCGCCGATCTTGCGATGGCGGGAGTCAAACGCATCTCGCTCGGGTCGGGACTGACCAATTTCGCTTTCGGCATGCTGGAAACGGCGGCGCGCGAAATCCAGCAGGATGGAACCTTCGGCTTCAGCCGCGCCGCCATGCCGTTCGGCAAGCTGCAGGCGTTGTTTGCCAAATCTTCGGCTTAGACAGGCACCGAAGCATGACGCTCACCGTCGTCGACATGCACACCGGCGGCGAGCCGCTCAGGATCGTCACCGGCGGTTATCCGCAAATTCCAAAAGGCACGATCCTGGAAAAACGCGCCTATGTGCGCGACCACTTCGATCACCTCAGGAAGATCCTTATGTTCGAGCCGCGCGGCCATTACGACATGTATGGCGCGCTGCTGGTCGAGCCTGATCTGCCCGGCGCCGACCTCGCCGTGCTGTTCATGCACAATGAGGGCTATTCGACGATGTGCGGCCACGCCATCGTCGCGCTCGGCCGCTATGCCGTCGACGAGGGGCTGGTGGCGCGACAGGAGCCGCTGACGACGGTCAACATCGAAGCACCGTGCGGGCTGGTCGTCGCCTCGGTTGAGGTGCAAGACGGCAAGGCAGGTGCTGTGTCGTTCGAAAGCGTGCCGGCCTTTCTGTTTGCCCGCGACCAGGAGGTGGAATTGCCGGGATTCGGTGCGATCGGCTTCGACATCGCCTATGGCGGCGCCTTCTACGCGCTCGCCGATTGCCGCACGTTCGACCTGGAATTCGGCAGGAGCCGCGTGCGCGATTTTGTCGATCCGGCGACGGCGCTGACCGACAAACTGAAGGCCGAGTTCCCCTTGTCGCATCCCGACCATGCGGACCTCGCCTTTCTCTACGGCACGATCCTGACCGACGGAAGGGATGCGTTTTCCAGCGAGGCGACAAAAAACATCTGCGTCTTCGCCGAGGCCCAGGTCGACCGCTCGCCGACCGGCTCGGGCGTCACCGCACGGCTGGCGGCCATGCATGCCAAGGGCGGGATCGCGATCGGGCAGGCGCGGACCTTCGAGAGCATCGCCGGCTCGCTTTTTTCCGGGAGCGTGACGAGGACCGCGAAAGCCGGACCGCATGACGCCATCATCGCCCGTGTCGGCGGCCGCGCCTATTACTCAGGGCGCGCCGAATTCATCGTCGAGCCCGACGACGAGTTGGGCAAGGGTTTTCTGCTGCGCTAGGACTTTGAGGACCGGGCCGCTTCTCGCGCACTGATCCCCTTGTGCAGATGCACCATCATGGCGGCGGCAAACAGCGGCGTCAGAAGGTTGAGCAGCGGCACGGCAAGAAAGGCAGCAATGAGCAGCCCGGCGAGAAACACCGTGCCGGCATACTTCTTGCACAATGCCCGTGCCTCGACCTCCGGGCGAAAGCGCATGGCGGCGAATTCAAAGAATTCGCGTCCGAGCAGATAGCCGTTGACGATGAAGAAGGCGGCTATGTTGATGCCCGGCACCAGCAAAAGCAGCAAAGCCACGATGTTGCCGAGGACGACGACGCCGAAGAATTTTATCGCCAGCACCAGCGAGCGCAGTGCCGGCACGGCGCGGCCGGGCAGATCGCCGGGATAGTCGGTGCGCTCGACCACTTCGGCGACATCGTCGAGAAACAGGCCGGCAATGATCGCCGTCACCGGCGCGATAAGCAGCGCCATCCCGAAGGCAAGAGCGATGGCGGCGATGATGCCGCCCAGCCAGCCAGCCCAGGACGGCAGGCCGGGCATCAGGGACTCCAACCATGGCAAGGCCAGCCACTCGACAAGGCTCGTCAACCCGAACCACAAGGCCAGCAGCGCCAGCAAGGTGAGCCCCAGCGTCTTGATGAAAACCGAACGAAACTCGGGCGAGAACAGCCGGCTCAGGGCGGCGCGGGCGGCGTCGAGTATCATGGCGTTTCAAACCTATATGCAACGCGCCCGTTTGGGCAGGACGCCCCCGAGATAGGAAAGGCAAATCATCAGCGCAACTGCCGCTGATAACGCAACCTACCGCGCAAGCACCGGCTTGCGGACAGGAATGGTCATCGCCGCCACGCCGGCGACAACAAGGGCCATTCCCCACCACGCCGTCGGCCCAAGGCTTTCGCCGAGGAACACCGCCCCGATACCGACGCCGATCGGCACGCGCAGATAGGCCTGCGAGGTAGTGCCGACGGAGCCCAGCGTATGGATGAGGCGGAAATAAATGCAGAAGGCCAGCGCGGTTGAAAAAACCGAAAGTCCGAGCAGGGCAAGGATCGAGGCCGTTGATGGCGCCAACGCCCAGGGCCGGTCGAACACAAGACTGAGGGGGAGGAGTATCGCGGCACCGCAAAGCATCGAACCGGCGGCCGGAATCATCGGATCAAGGCCCTTGAAGCCGCGACCGAAAATGGCAGCACCTGCGTAGCAGACCGTCGCCGCGACGACGGCAAGCTGCGCCCACAATTGGTGACCAAGACCGCCAAGTGCCTGGGTGCCAACGATGAGGCATATCCCAGCTATTCCCGCACCGACGCCGAACAGTTTGCGCATGGTCACCGGCTCGTGGCGCGTGATGAGCGCTGTCAGCAAGAAGGTGAAGATTGGCGAGGTCGCATTCAGGATCGTGGCCAGCCCGGCGTCCAGCGAGCGCTCGGCCGAGGCTATCAACGTGAATGGCACAACGCTGTTGAGGCATGCCTGGAACGCGAACCGACGCCAGCTGGCGGCATCGCGCGGCAGCGTCAGGCCACGCCAGCGGAGGAGGGCGAGAAGAATTCCACCCGCAATCAAGGTTCGGGCGGCGATCAGCGTTACCGGTGGGATCGTTTCGACGCCGATCTTGATGAAGGTGTAGGAAGCGCCCCACAGCACCGCGAGCGCAACGAGAAGCGCCAGTTCGGTCTTCATGTCGGTTTTTGCAGGCATGGCGGGTTCGCAACCTTTGGGGGACATTGATCGACTACGCCACCCTGGTAAGCAAGACACGGAAGAAATGCTTCGATCATTATCCAACCCGTAATTGTTGACTAGGCAAAGCCGCATCAAATCGCTAGACCCGCCCGCGGCCGGCGTGGCAGAAGGCCAATGGTTTTTTCGCGGAGACATCCTTGATGCCGAACTATGACGTGCTTTGTATCGGTAATGCGATCGTCGACATCATCGCCCAGTGCGACGAGGCGTTCCTGGAGACCAACGGCATCATCAAGGGCGCGATGAACCTGATCGACACCAGGCGCGCCGAACTGCTCTACAGTCGCATGGGCCCGGCCATCGAAGCCTCCGGCGGCAGCGCCGGCAACACGGCGGCGGGCGTCGCTTCCTTCGGCGGACGCGCCGCCTTCTTCGGCAAAGTCTCGAACGACCCGCTCGGCGAGATCTACGCCCATGACATCCATGCGCAGGGCGTCGCCTTCGATACCAAGCCGCTCAACGGCGAGCCGCCGACGGCGCGCTCGATGATCTTCGTCACGCCCGATGGCGAGCGCTCGATGAACACCTATCTCGGCGCCTGCATTGAGCTCGGGCCTGAGGACGTCGAGGCAGACAAGGCTTCAGGCGCGGCGGTCACCTATTTCGAGGGCTACCTGTGGGACCCGCCGCGCGCCAAGGAAGCGATCCGGCAGACGGCGAAGCTCGCGCATGCCGCCGGCCGCGAAGTGTCGATGACGCTGTCGGATTCGTTCTGCGTCGACCGCTACCGCGACGAGTTTCTGGACCTGATGCGCTCGGGCACCGTCGACATCGTCTTTGCCAACAGCCACGAGATCAAGTCGCTCTACCAGACCGCCTCTTTCGATGAGGCGCTGGCGCAGATCCGCAAGGACTGCAAGATAGCCGCGGTCACCCGCTCGGAAATGGGTTCGGTCATCGTGCGCGGCGACGAGACCGTCACCGTCGATGCAACCAAGATCCGGGAGCTGGTCGATACCACCGGCGCCGGCGACCTCTATGCCGCGGGCTTCCTCTATGGCTACACGCAAGGGCGCAGCCTGAAGGATTGCGGCAATCTCGGCTCACTGGCGGCCGGGCTGGTGATCCAGCAGCTCGGCCCAAGGCCGAGGCAGAATTTGCGCAAAGAGGCTGAGCAGGCAGGGTTGCTGTAGAACCCCTTCTTTCCTTCTCCTCTCGTAGGAGAAGGGAATGGGCGCGACGCCGAGTGCACTGCCAACGGGCGCACTGCACGGGTCAACAATTGAAACACTTCAGTCGGATTTCGGCATTCGTCCGAAACATCCGGGGGCGAAAAGCCGCGCTATGGAGCGAACCCGTCGGGACGGCTCCGCGGTCGAGGCCGCCAACCAACTGAAGGATCAGGAAGATGTCTACTCCCGTAACAGTCGTCGCTTTCAGTGGCGTCGATCCTGGCGCGTTGACGCTGACGCAGTACGAGAAACTCTACACCGGCGCTATGGCTCGCGCGCGTCAGGAAAGATCGGCCGCGCCGGCCAAAGGCATGGCGCGCCTGACATCGATGTTCAGGATCGAACATCGTTTCGCCGGCATCGTTTTGCTGCTGGCCACGATCATCGGGGCCATGGCCGTCACCAACGGCGCCCAGGCCGGAGAAAACAAGTTCAAGATGAAACACGGCGTTTCACAGGCGGTGAAGCAGAATTCGGCGATGCCGCAAACGCGCCTCGCCCGTCGCACCCAAACCTTCAGGCCAACAGGCAAACTGCCGTCCTTTGGCGATAAGATCCGCCCCAGGATAAATGCGAAAATCGACTGCGCGGTAATTAGCTGCAAAGCCAAGCCACCGATCCTCAAGCATAGGCCCAAGCTGCATTGCAAGGTGTTCGGATGCAAACCCGGCAAGGACCATGACGGCCACCACGGCAATCACCATGGCCACCACAAGCATGGCTCCTGGCTCTGGGGCGGCGTGACGATCGTCGCTTCCGATCACGGTGGCTGCGGCTATGAATTCTGGAAGTGGAAGACGACCGGCTGGCGCTATTGGCGACATGCCTATCAGAGCTGCCGCGGCTGGAATTGAACTGCCCTACCCGATGCTAAGGGTCGACACCTGCGGTGGGTACAAGCGGCAATCCTTGACTACATTCAATCTTGTGCGCTTGTGCCCGCCGAACCGCGCTTGTGAAGGCGGGCGAAATAGATGCGCCGGCCCGATGTAGACCCGAACAGTTCTTTGCCGATCAGCGTACCGGTTTGGTTGCTGAGCTCGTAGTCTGTTTGCCGCAAGAGCTCTACGACTGCCGGGTCAGGCTGGCCTTCGTCCAGCCACATCAACACCGCAGGATCCTGGAGCAGCTCTTTCAGCTCCGGAACCTCGGGATTGAGCAGCACGAGGTCGCCCTCAGCGAGGCGGAAATTCCCGACCCACGAGGAACTGCCGAGTATCGTGCGCACCGGCCCGGTGGCCCGCAGATCGGAATAGAGCTCTTTGAAGTCCAGTCTTGCGGTACGAGATTTGCCTCCCCCGCCCATCAGTTGCGCATACCAAGTGAACGGTGTCACAAGCAGAGCTATAACGACAGCCAAGGCGATTACGAAGCGCTGAACCTGCCGCCCGAACTCGCCCAGCCTTTCCGTGCGTGCGGCAAGATAAAGCGGCAGCAGGAAAAGAACCGGCAGCAGCCAGCGGTTGCGCAACGACGTGCTGCCGCTTGCCAGCACCAGCAGCAGCACAGCAAGAAGGCCTATCAGCAATGCACGCTCAAGCAACTTGTCCCGCGGTGCATTGAAAGCCTCCTGGCGCCGGGGGAAACTCCGTTTCCAGGCGAAGCCGAGGACGTAGACGAATAGAGTCATGATGCTGAATGAGGCGGTAGCGAATATGATTTTGAACAACCCCTCGCCGCGGACGCCGATCATCCCGTCGTCATCATCGGCTATGCCAAACTTGGATATACGGGCGAAAATTGCGTCCGAATGGTAGTAGCTCCAAACTGTCGTCGGGGTCAGAACAAGCACGAAGACCGCCATGCTGAGCAGTATCCATGGCGAAACCAGCGCTGGTCGGTAGGCGCGCACAGTCATCGCCGCCGAGAGCAGCGCTACCAGCATGAGGACATCGTTGAACTTGGCGAGCGCGGCCAGTGCGGCCGCCAGGCCGAAGCACGCATAGGCCAGCGGCGTCCTGATATCGACGAGATAAGCAAAAGCGAGCAGCGTGACCGCGCAAAAGGCGAAGGCGGCCACCGAATGCGTCAAGCTGTGTTGCGCTTCCCAAAACAGCAGCGGCACCGTCATCAGTCCGAACATGGCGGCGGCGGCGGTGACCTGCTTATAGCCAAGCTTGCGCATTGCAGCATGGGTGGCGGCAAAGCCGACGAAAAGCAGGACATATCTAACGAGTTTAAGGCTGAAGATGCCCGTCCCGAACCCTTGGCTTACTGTCCAGGCAATCCAGTTGTAGAGCGGTGGCTGCGAACCACCATAGCCGGCAGCGAGATGCGGCAGATAAATCAGTTGCTCGGCATCGTCGATGTTTACGCCGTTGCCTGCCCAAAGGCTAAGGAGCGGCAGCGTCGCAGTTTGGAAGGCAAAATAAAGAGCGACGAAGAGCACCGCGGCGTAAAGCCGGCCGATCTTGCTGTCGGCAAACCAATCAATCAGTTCTTCTATCTTCTGCAAAATGTGGTCACCCGTTTGTGCCAGCGGCACGGCGTTACACGACTGTGGAGCAGAGAACAATCGGTGGCCGGATTTTTACCCCCAAGCGTCGGAACGGTATTCCCGGCCGGCGGGTTTTTGCGTGGTGGGAAGCTCAGATCTTGGGATCTCGATGCCGCAATTGCCACGGATTAGGCCGTGAGCCCATTAGTCGGCGATTCCCGAGATGACGTGGTCTGCGGATCGGCAGCATCAAGATCAGAAACGCTTTGAAGCCACCGTTGCTCTCCGGTTATGTTTGCAACGTATCCCAGAAACGCAGTGTCGTCGCGACAATCGCTTCCGGCGCATCCTCTTGCAACAGATGTTTCGCCTCTGGAACGGACGCGAAAGGCGCGTTGGCTATCCGCCTTGCCAGTTCCCGGCCATCGGCGATCGGTATCCACTCGTCATCTTCGCCCCATAGGATTGTCACGGGGCAGCGTATCTCGCCATATCGCCACTCAACCTGCTGGCTGTACTTGTCATCCATCTGGGCAATCTGCCGCCAGAACGCCTTCTGACCAATATCTCCCAGCCACGGGTCGAGGTAAAGCTGCATCTCGTCTTCGCGTAATTCGTTGGCCACTGCGGTGCCGATATAGGCCCTAAGCATAGCTTCGTGGATATAGGCTGGCAGGTTCGCAAACACCTGCTCATTTTCCTTTGCGGCCTGAACGAGCGGTGAGCCTTGGGGACTGATTGCGACCGGGTCGATGAGGACGAGGCTTCGATAGTCAAGCTCGTTCAATATGTGTCCGCGAAGCGCATTCGACCCACCGAAATCGTGGGCGACCACGTCCGGGTTCTTGACGCCCCAATGTGCATAAAGGGCAGCGAAAAGCTCGTTCTGCACGCCGCGCGACACGTTGGCGTCGGGTTTGTCGGACTGACCGTAGCCAAGCATGTCGAAGTAGAAGATTTGTCGCTCCCGTCCCAGAAGCGGCGCTATGCGCCGCCATTCGACGGACGAAAATGGCGTTCCGTGAAGCACGATTGCGGGCGGCCCTGCTCCAATCGTCCCCCATGCGATCGCGTAGCCACGGAAGTCGAAGCGCTCCGGTAGCTGCCAATTGTTCGTCATGATTCTCTCTCCGACCCGCGTCAGTCGGGGAGACAACGCAAAACTGGATGCCCGGTTTCAGTTTTCCCGATGCAGATCAAAGCGAAAGCTATTGGAGTGTTTGCTGATTCCATCGCGCCGGACTCCGATTCAGGCTCACAATGAGCCGATATGATCCGACAGACGTTGAATCGCGCGCGATCGAGCCGTTCCTGCCCGACAAGCCGCGAGGCGTGCCCCGCGTCGATGACCGCCGCGTGCTTAACGGCATCTTCTGGTGCCGCGATCTGGCGATCTGGATCGAGCGGTCTCTCACGCTCCCGCCGAATATGCCGCAATCGCCGCCATGTTGACGATGTCGGAATCCTTGGCGTTGAGCGAGACGATCTGCACCGGTTTGTTCAAGCCGACCAGCAGCGGGCCGATGACGGTGGAGCCGCCTAGTTCCTGCAGCATCTTGGTCGAGATCGAGGCCGAGTGGAAGGCCGGCATGATCAGGACGTTGGCCGGGCCGGTCAGCCGGATGAATGGGTATTGCGCCATGGCGCGCGCATTGAGCGCCACATCGGCGGCCATCTCGCCATCATACTCGAAATCGACGCGCCGCTTGTCGAGGATGCGCACCGCTTCCTGGACGCGCTCGGAGCGCTCACCCTGCGGATGGCCGAAGGTGGAATAGGCAAGCATTGCGAGCCTTGGCTCGTAACCCATGCGGCGGGCAAAGCCGGCGGCTTCCTCGGCGATGTCGGCGATCTGCTCGGCATTTGGCATGTCGTGCACGGCGGTGTCGGCGACGATCACGGTTCGGCCCCGAGCCAGCACGATCGAGGCGCCGATGACGCGGTGGCCGGGCTTGGCGTCAATGACGCGGCGGATGTCGTCGAGCGCCGTCGAATAGTTGCGGGTGACCCCGGTGACGATGCCGTCGGCGTCGCCCAGCGCCACCATGCAGGCGGCGAAGTGGTTGCGATCGTTGTTGATCAGGCGCTGGCAGTCGCGGAACAGGAAGCCCTTGCGCTGCATGCGCTCGTACAGATAGTCGGTGTAGACGCCGTTGCGGCGCGACAGCCTGGCGTTGATGATCTCGATGCCTTGCCTGTCGATCTCGATGCCGGCGTTCCTGGCGTTCTCCTTGATGATGTCGTCGCGGCCGAGCAGGATGGCCGTGCCGAGCCGCTGGTTCACATAGGAGACGGCGGCGCGCATCACCTGCTCTTCCTCGCCCTCGGCGAAGACGATGCGCTTGGGCTGGCGGCGCACGCGGTCGTAGATGCGCTGCAGCGTCGAAGCGATCGGGTCGCGGCGGGCGGAAAGCTCCTGGGCGTAGCGGTCGAGATCGAGAATCGGCTTGCGGGCGACGCCTGAGTCCATCGCCGCCTTGGCGACCGCGATCGGAATGGCCGAGATCAGGCGCGGGTCGAACGGCACCGGGATGATGTAGTTTGGGCCGAATTTCGGCCGCATGCCCTGGTAGGCGGCCGCGACGTCGTCAGGCACGTCCTGGCGCGCCAGTTCGGCGAGCGCACGCGCCGCGGCGATCTTCATGTCGTCATTGATGGTGGTGGCCCGCACATCCAGTGCGCCACGGAAGATGTAGGGAAAGCCGAGCACGTTGTTGACCTGGTTCGGATAGTCCGAACGGCCGGTGGCCATGATGGCGTCGGTGCGAATCTCCGCCACTTCCTCCGGCGTGATCTCCGGGTCGGGATTGGCCATGGCGAAGATGATCGGGTTCTTGGCCATCGATTGCACCATCTTGGTGGTCAGCGCGCCCTTGGCGGAGAGGCCGAGGAATACGTCGGCGCCCTCGAGCGCCTCGGCCAGCGAGCGCGCCTCGGTCTTGACGGCGTGCGCCGATTTCCACTGGTTCATGCCTTCGGTGCGGCCCTGGAAGACGACGCCCTTGGTGTCGCACAGGATGATGTTTTCAGGCGCGAAGCCCATCGCCTTCATCAGTTCGATGCAGGCGATGCCTGCCGCACCGGCACCATTGCAGACCATTTTCGTGGTCTTCATATCGCGGCCGGTGATCTCCAGCGCGTTGATCAGGCCGGCGGCCGAGATGATGGCGGTGCCGTGCTGGTCGTCATGGAAGACGGGAATGTCCATCAATTCGCGCAGGCGCTGCTCGATGATGAAACATTCCGGCGCCTTGATGTCCTCGAGGTTGATGCCGCCGAAGGAGGGGCCGAGAAAGCGCACGCAGTTGATGAATTCGTCGGCATCCTCGGTGTCGACTTCGAGGTCGATGGAATCGACATCGGCAAAGCGCTTGAACAGCACCGCCTTGCCTTCCATCACCGGCTTGGAGGCCAGCGCGCCGAGATTGCCGAGACCGAGGATGGCGGTGCCGTTGGAGATGACGGCGACCATGTTGCCGCGCGCCGTATAGTCGAAGGCGCGGCTCGGATCCTCGGCGATCGCTAGGACGGGAACCGCGACGCCCGGCGAATAGGCAAGGCTTAAGTCGCGCTGCGTCGCCATCGGCTTGGTGGCGACGATCTCCAGCTTGCCGGGCCGGCCCATGGCGTGGAATTCCAGCGCCTCCTGCGCACTGACGGAGGGTCCGTTGTTCTCGGTCTTCCTGGCCATGATGCTTTCGATTTCCTCACCCGTGCAGCACCTCGTTGAGACGGGTGCAATGCTTTCTTTTGTGGAACGTTCGGGATTAAGGCTACACTTCGCCGCTGTAAACAGCCAAGCAAGTGGCTTGGAAAATTTTGGAAGCGGCTTCTTGAACGACGAAACGCCCATTCGTAGCGAGAGCGCTACGCCGGCCTTTGCGCCAGCGACGCCGATGATGGAGCAGTATATCGAGATTAAGGCGGCGAACCCGGATTCGCTGCTGTTCTACCGGATGGGCGATTTCTACGAGCTGTTCTTCGACGACGCCGAAAAGGCGAGCCGGGCGCTCGGCATCGTGCTGACCAAGCGCGGCAAGCACCAGGGCCTCGACATCCCGATGTGCGGCGTGCCGGTGCATGCGGCCGACGACTATCTGCAGAAGCTGATCGGACAAGGGTTCCGCGTCGCCGTCTGCGAGCAGATCGAGGATCCGGCCGAGGCGAAGAAGCGCGGCGGCAAGTCGGTGGTGCGCCGCGATGTGGTGCGGCTGGTGACGCCCGGCACCATCACCGAGGACAAATTGCTGGCGCCGTCGGAATCGAGTTTCCTGATGGCGCTTGGCCGGGTCAAGGGCGGAGCGGAACAACACTCCTTCGCGCTGGCCTGGATCGAGATCTCGACCGGCGCCTTCCGCGTTGCCGAGACCACCGCCGATCGGCTGCTCGCCGACGTCTTTCGCGTCGACCCGCGCGAGTTGATCGTCGCCGAGCCGGTGTTTTATGACCCCGAACTGAAGCCGGTGTTCGACGTGCTTGGCCGCGTCGCCAATCCGCAGCCGCCGAGCCTGTTCGACTCGGCGTCGGCCGCGGGCCGCATCGCCCGTTTCTTCGAGGTGGCGACGCCGGACAGTTTCGGCACGTTTTCGCGCGCGGAACTGTCGGCGATCTCGGGTGTCATCGCCTATGTCGAAAAGACGCAGAAAGCCGAGCGGCCGCCGCTGTCGCGGCCCGAGCGCGAGGAGCAGGGCTCGACGCTGTTCATCGATCCGGCGACACGCGCCAATCTGGAACTGCTGCGCACCCTGTCAGGCAGCCGCGAGGGTTCGCTGTTCAAGGCAATCGACCGCACGGTGACCGGCGGCGGCGCGCGGCTGCTCGCCGACCGGCTGATGGCGCCGCTGACCGATCCGGCGGCAATTGGCGCAAGGCTGGATTCGGTGTCGTTCTTCCGGTCCGAGACACGCCTATGTCAGGCGGTGCGGGCGAGCCTGAAGAGTGTCGCCGACATGCCCCGCGCCCTGTCCCGGCTGGCGCTCAATCGCGGCGGTCCTCGCGATCTCGGCGCGCTGCGTGCCGGGTTCGAGGCAGCGGGCACTATTGCCGAACTGTTTGGAGCGACCGCCGCTCCACAAGAACTGGCGGCAGCACTGGCGGCGATCGAGGCGCTGCCACGCCCGCTGGCCGAGCATCTGACGCAGGCTCTCGGCGACGAGCTGCCGCTGCTCAAGCGCGATGGCGGCTTCGTCCGGAGCGGCTACCACGCCGAACTCGACGAGATGCGGGCACTGCGCGACGAATCGCGCAAGGTGATCGCCGGGCTGGAGCGCTCGCTGATCGACGAGACCGGCATCCGCTCGTTAAAGATCCGGCATAACAATGTGCTCGGCTACTATATCGAGGTCACCGCCAACCACCATGCGATCATGACCGGCAGCGATGGGGCGAAAGCCCGCTTCATCCATCGCCAGACCATGGCCAACGCCATGCGCTTCACCACGACGGAACTGGCCGAGCTGGAAACGAAGATCGCCAATGCAGCCGACCGGGCGCTGGCGATAGAGCTCGCCGCCTTCGACAGGCTGACGGCGGAGACGGTCGGCCAGGCGGACACGATCCGCGCCGGCGCCGAAGCGCTCGCGGTGCTCGACGTCTCGGCAGCACTTGCGCTGCTTTGCGAAAGCGAAGCCTGGTGCCGACCGCTGGTGGACGCGAGCCTCGCCTTCGCAATTTCGGGCGGGCGGCATCCAGTGGTGGAACAGTCGCTGCGGCGTTCGGGCGAAGGACCGTTCGTTGCGAATGATTGCGACCTGTCGCCGGAAGGTGATGCCAAAAACGGCGCGATATGGCTGCTGACCGGCCCCAATATGGGCGGCAAATCGACCTTCCTCAGGCAGAACGCACTGATCGCCATCCTCGCCCAGACCGGCTCCTTCGTGCCGGCGGCATCAGCCCATATCGGTGTGGTCGACCGGCTGTTTTCGCGTGTCGGCGCCTCGGACGATCTGGCGCGCGGCCGCTCGACCTTCATGGTCGAGATGGTCGAGACGGCGGCGATCCTCAACCAGGCCGGCGAACGCGCGCTGGTGATCCTGGATGAAATCGGACGCGGCACCGCGACCTTCGACGGCCTGTCGATCGCCTGGGCGGCGGTCGAGTATCTGCACGAAAAGAACCGCTGCCGGGCGATCTTCGCCACCCATTTCCACGAGATGACGGCGCTGGCCAGCAAACTCGCCCGACTGCACAACGTCACCATGCGGGTCAAGGAATGGGAGGGCGACGTGGTCTTCCTGCACGAGGTCGGCAAGGGGGCCGCCGACCGCTCCTACGGCGTACAGGTGGCGCGCCTGGCCGGCCTGCCGGAAGCCGTGGTCGGCCGCGCCAGGGAGGTGCTGCACCAGCTCGAAGCCGGCGAGGTCTCGGGCAAGGCGAACCGGCTGGTCGACGACCTGCCGCTGTTTTCGGTGGCGCTGAGACGAGAGACGCCGAAGCCGGCCAGGAACGATGCGCTGGGTGAGGCGCTCGGCGCGATCAACCCCGACGAAATGACGCCACGCGAGGCGCTGGAGGCGCTGTACCGGCTGAAGGGCATGGTGGGGAAGCCGTAGCACCACAGCCCGACCAGGGCGGACGAACTCGAGACAGTCTGCGCCATCCAGGGCGCGCTCACGCTGGGACGCGCTTTCGACGATACGGCGGTCTTTTCCCGCGCGCTGCAACGGACGCTGGCGGCGCTCGGCCAGAGTCTTTTACAAGGGCTCGAAGCGAAAGGCTGTTTCGGTGCGGGAAACCCTACCGACGCCCGGTGAATCGAGATGCGCTCCCGCGACGTAGCAGGCGTTGCCAGTTGCCATCGCCAGTATTTGCCGCCGGCTTTCCCGCGCCTGCTCCTGGTCGGCGTCGAACTCCCACGTGATCTCCGGGTGGTCGAATTGAAGCGATGGCACATGCACAATGTCGCCCCAGATCAATAGTGTTTCGCCGTCGCTCACTAGGCGAAAGCAGGTGTGACCGACTTCATGGCCAGGGGTGGCGATCGTATCGATATGCGCGCTAAGGCGCTGCCCAGGATCGAAGGGTTGGGCGCGACCGTGGAAACGCTCCAGCCTTGTTTCCTCGCGAAACATGCCAAGCTCAAGTCGCGGGACAAGCAGGCGTGAGAGTTGCGGGAAGCCGTCGCCACCGTCGGCAAGGATGAGCCCGTGGATATGGTCGAGATGGGTGTGGGTGAAGGCAACAGTGCGCACCCGGTCGACGGCGATCTTCGCCTCGCGCAGCGCCTTGGGCAGATGCCCCATTGTCGGGTGCCAGGCGTTCGAAGCCCCTGTGTCGATCAGCGTGATTTCGTCGCCGTCATCGATGGCAAAGGCGTTGACGGATAACCGGAGCGCGCCGTCAATGAGTGGAACTTGCGACGGCAGGTTATCGCCGAATACAATGTTTCCAGGCTGGCGCAGCCGCCTTGTTGGCATGTCAACATAACCGTCGCGCAGCGACGTGACCGTCATATCCCCGATTTTGTATGCCGTGTGATGATGCCCAGCTGAAATTCGTTCCAATGCTCACTCTCTGTTCTTCTGAAAACCAGTTCCCACTTTCGGAATCTAGATCATCTCCAGCCCGCGCTTGCGGGTCGGCGGCGGGAAGGCGCGGTCGAGGTCGGCGAAATCTTGTGAGGTGAGCATGATGTCGAGCGCGGCGACGTTCTGGCGGACATGCTCCTGCCGGCTGGCCTTGGGAATGGCGATGACGTCGTCTTGGCGCATCACCCAGGCAAGCGCGATTTGCGCCGGCGTGGCATTGTGGCGAGCGGCGATGGCTTCGAGCCTGGCGTTGCGCGCCAATACGCCCTGATCGACCGGCGAATAGGCCATCAGCGGAATGCCACGCTGCCGGCTCCAGGGCGCAAGGTCGAATTCGGGGCCGCGCTGGGTCAGATTGTAGAGGATCTGGTTGCTCTGGACGTTGTCGCCGCCCGGCAGGCTGACCAGTTCCTCCATCTCATGGGTGTCGAAATTGCTGACGCCCCAGTGGCGGATCTTGCCGGCCTTTTTCAACGCCTCGAAGGCCTCGACCGTTTCCGTCAGCGGCACGCTGCCGGGCCAATGCAGCAGATAGAGATCGATGCGGTCGGTGCGCAGATGCCTGAGGCTTCTCTCGCACGCCGCCGGTATGCCGGCGCGCGAGGCGTTGGACGGCAGCACCTTGGAGACCAGGAACACCTCGTCGCGGCGCCCGGCAACGGCATCCGCTACCACCTCCTCGGCCCCGCCGCTGGCATACATTTCGGCGGTGTCGATCAGCGTCATGCCGAGATCGAGCCCGAGCTTCAGGGCGGCGACCTCATCGGCATGGCGGCTGAAATCCTCGCCCATTTTCCAGGTGCCTTGACCGAGCACGGGAACGGCTTCGCCCGAGGGCAATGTGGTGGTTCTCATCATTGATGGCATGGCGCGCTCCAGTCGAGGCCCGATGGCAGCACAGCCTTCGGGAGAAATCCAGATGAAAGTCCTTCCCTGAAGTTCCCCGGCCCTGAATTTCCCCCGGACTGGTTGATGGCTACTTCACAGGATGGGCGGCAAGCCAATCCTGCATCTGCTTGATTTCGGCTTCCTGCGCCGCGATCACCGCTTCAGCCAGCTTGCGCATTTCCGGATCCTTGCCATTGGCGAGCTCGACTTTGGCCATATCGATCGCCGCCTGGTGATGCGGGATCATGCCGCGGGCGAAATCGACATCGGCATTACCGGAATGCTCGATTGTCATCATCGCGGTGTGCATCTTGTCCATCGCCGCCTTGTAGCCGTCGGTTGAGGGGCTTTGCGCGCTCATCGCCCCCATGTCGTGCTTCATCTCCTGGGCTTGCGATGGAATGCTTTCGAGGAAAACCGCAAGCAGCATTCCCGCCGCCATCAGCAGCAGCACGATCTTCTTGGCCAAGGTCATCCATGATCTCCTTTTGAACGAATTCCTATCTGGGGATTTCGCTCAGAGTTTCAACGTCCTGAGCCGCAACGCGTTGGTGATGACCGAAACCGAGGACAGGCTCATCGCCGCCGCCGCCAGCATCGGCGACAACAGCGAGCCGGTGAGCGGATAGAACACGCCGGCGGCGACCGGCACGCCAAGCACGTTGTAAAGGAAGGCGAAGAACAGGTTCTGGCGGATGTTGCGGATCGTCGCCTGGGCGAGCGTGCGAGCCCGGACGATGCCGTTGAGATCGCCCTTGACCAGCGTGATCCCAGCGCTTTCGACCGCAACATCGGCGCCGGTTCCCATGGCGATGCCGACATCGGCGGCGGCCAGTGCCGGTGCGTCGTTGACGCCGTCACCGGCCATGGCGACGCCGGCGCCCCTGGCGCGCAGCTCCTCGACCAGCGCGCTCTTCTGTTCCGGCAGCAGGCCGGCACGCACCTCGTCGATGCCAAGTTTGCTGGCGATGGCTTTCGCCGTGCGTTCGTTGTCGCCGGTTGCCATGATGATCTTCAGGCCGCGCTCGTGCAGCGCCTTGATCGCCTCTGATGTCGTCGCCTTGATCGGGTCGGCGACGGCGACGATGCCGGCCAGTCCGTTGCCGACGGCGACGAACATCGCGGTCTTGCCCTCGGCCTGCAGCGCCTCGGCGCTGCTCGAGACGGATGCGATATCGATGCCGAGATCGGCCATCATCGCGGCGTTGCCGAGCGCAACCTTCTTTCCCGACACCGTGCCGGAAACGCCCTTGCCGGTGACCGCCTCGAAACCGCCGGCGTCGGGAATCTCCACCCCGCGCTCACGGGCACCTTCGACGATCGCCTCGGCCAGCGGATGCTCCGAGCCTTTTTCCAGGCCGGCGGCAAGTGCCAGCAGGTCATCTTCCGTCGTGCCCTCGGCAGCGACGACGTCGGTCAAGCTCGGCCGGCCTTCGGTCAATGTGCCTGTTTTGTCGACGATCAGCGTGTCGACCGAGGCAAAGCGTTCGAGCGCCTCGGCGTCCTTGATCAGCACGCCGGCATGCGCGCCGCGCCCCGTGGCGGTCATGATCGACATCGGCGTGGCAAGCCCGAGCGCGCAGGGACAGGCAATGATCAGCACCGAGACCGCCGAGACGATGGCAAAGATCAGGCTGGGTTGCGGCCCGAAGATCGCCCAGGCAATGAACGCAACGATCGCAACCACCACGACGGCCGGGACGAAATAGAAGGAGACGCGGTCGGCCAGACCCTGAATCGGCGCGCGCGAACGCTGCGCCTTGGCGACGAGCTCGACGATCCGCGCCAGCGTGGTCTCGGCGCCGACCTTGTCGGCGCGCATGATCAGCGAACCGTTCTTGTTGAGCGTGCCGCCGGTGAGCGCGTCGCCTTCAGTCTTTTCGACCGGCAGCGGCTCGCCGGATAGCATCGATTCGTCGATGGAAGAGCGACCGTCCAGCACGATGCCGTCGACCGGCACGGCGTCGCCGGGGCGGATGCGCAGGCGATCGCCGGCCTTGACCGTGTCGAGCGGCACGTCGTTCTCGGAACCGTCCTCGCCAATCAGCCGAGCAGTCTTCGGTGCGAGGTCGAGCAGCGCGCGGATCGCCGAGCCGGTTTTTTCACGGGCTCGCAATTCCAGCACCTGGCCGAGGAACACCAGCGCGACGATGACGGCGGCCGCCTCGAAATAGACCGGCACCGTGCCCTCATGACCGCGGAACTGGTGCGGAAATATATCCGGGAACAACGTGGCGACGACGCTGTAGAGATAGGCGGCACCAACGCCGAGTGAAATCAGCGTCCACATGTTGGGGCTGCGGTTGAGAACCGAATCCCAACCGCGATGGAAGAAGGGAAAAGCGGCCCACAGCACAACCGGGCTCGCCAGCGCCAGTTCCACCCAGACCTTCGCCGAATCCTCGATGAAGGCGCTAAACGTCAGGCCGAGCATCGGCGCCATGGCGAAGATCAGCAATGGCACGGACAACACGGCACTCACCAAGAAGCGCCTGGTGAAATCGACCAGTTCCGGGTTCGGCCCCTCATCGCCTGATGGTACGCCCATCGGCTCCAGCGCCATGCCGCAGATCGGGCAGGCGCCAGGCTTGTCGCGGACGACTTCCGGATGCATCGGGCAGGTATATTGCGTGCCTTTCGGCATCGCCTGCGGCAGCGGCCGATCCCCAAGATACTTTGCCGGCTCCGCCTCGAATTTCACCTTGCAGCCGGCGGAGCAAAAATACAAACCTTGGCCTTCGTGCCGGGAAAAGTGCTTGGCGGTGGCGCGGTCGACATTCATGCCGCAGACCGGGTCGGTGGCGGTAAGGTACTTTTCCGGCTCGGCCGTGAATTTCGAACGGCAGCGCTCGCTGCAGAAATGATAGAGATGGCCGCCATGCTCGGCTGTCGGCTTGCCGGCGGCCGGATCGACGGTCATGCCGCAGACCGGATCGCGAACGACGGCGTCCGCGACGGACGGAGCAGCTTTCGCGGAGCAGCAGCCGCTATGCGCGTGATGGTCGTGGGCGGTATGGGTCATGCGGAAAGGCCTCTCTGTCTCGATCTCGAAGCGGAGGTAGTGCTTCCAGTGACTGGAAGGTCAAGGGCCAATTCTGTTTTTCTTGCCGAGCCGCGCGCCAATCGCCGGCAGAAAATCCCGCATCCAGTCGCCGCTGAATGCTATCGACAACTACCGCGGAGAGCGTGTCCGTCCGCCCCATACCCAGCGCCGCGAAAACGCGCTATAGACGCCGCCAAAACGGCGAGGCCGAACGGCACTTATGGCAAAGATCTCTCTGAAGCTTGATGAACTGATCGACGGCGAAGCCTTGCGCCGCGAGATGACCGCGCAGACCGCGCCCACGGCAGGCGACGGCTCCGGCAAGGTTGCGCGCGCCGGTGTTCTCCAGCTTCTCAAGGGCAGGCTAGCCGCCGGCCGCACCACCGCCGAACGCATGCTGATGGACGATGGCAGCGGCACCGCTTGCGCCGCCCGGCTGTCGCATCTCATGGACGAAATCATCCGCGCGCTCTACGATTTCGCCGCCAGCCATGTCTATCGCGTCAAAAACCCGTCATCGGCCGAACGCATGGCCGTCGTCGCGGTCGGTGGCTATGGCCGCGGCACGCTGGCGCCGGGATCCGATATCGATCTCCTCTTCCTGTTGCCTTACAAGCAGACGCCATGGGGCGAGCAGATCGTCGAATACATGCTCTACATGCTGTGGGATCTGGGGCTGAAGGTCGGTCACGCCACCCGCAACATCGACGAATGCCTGCGGCAGTCGCGCACCGACATCACCATCCGCACCTCGATCCTTGAAGCGCGTTTCCTGTGGGGCGAGCAGAAGCTCTATGACGAGCTCATGCAGCGTTTCGACCGTGAGGTGGTGCGCACGACCGGGCCTGAATATGTGCAAGCCAAACTTGCCGAACGCGACGAACGCCACGCCAAGGCCGGTGAAAGCCGCTATTTGGTCGAACCCAACGTCAAGGACGGCAAGGGCGGCTTGCGCGACCTGCAGACGCTGTTCTGGATCGGCAAATACTTCTACCGGGTGCGCACCGGCGAGGAACTGGTCGACAAGGGTGTCTTCACCGGCACCGAATACCGGGAATTCCAGAAGGCCGAGGACTTCCTGTGGGCGGTGCGCTGCCACATGCATTTCCTCACCGGCAAGGCCGAGGAACGGCTGCATTTCGACATCCAGCGCGAGATCGCCGAACGGCTGGGCTACACCACGCATCCGGGCCTGTCGGCGGTCGAGCGCTTCATGAAGCATTACTTCCTCGTCGCCAAGGATGTCGGGGACCTCACCCGCATTTTCTGCGCTGCGCTCGAGGAAGAGCAGGCCAAGCATGTGCCTGGCTTCAACCGCATCTTTCTCACCTTCTCGCGCCGCAAGCGCAAACTTGCCGGCACTTCCGATTTCATCATCGACAACCATCGCATCAACATCGCCGACGACCAGGTGTTCGAGCGCGATCCGGTCAATCTCTTGAGGCTGTTCTGGTTCGCCGATAAGCACGGGTTGGAATTCCACCCCGATGCGCTGAAGCTGTTGACCCGTTCGCTCGGTCTCGTCGGCAAGGCGCTCCGACGCGACGAGGAGGCCAACCGGCTGTTCCTCGACATATTGACCTCGGACCGCAACGCCGAACTCAACCTTCGGCGCATGAACGAAGCGGGGCTTTTGGGAAAACTGATCCCGGATTTCGGCAAGATCGTCGCCATGATGCAGTTCTCGATGTACCACCACTATACGGTGGACGAGCATTTGATCCGCTGCATCGGCGTGCTGGCCGAGATCGAGCGCGGCGATGGTGAAAAGATCCATCCGCTCTCCCACACGCTGATGCCGGGGCTGAAGAAAAGCCGCGAGGCGCTTTATGTCGCGGTGCTGCTGCACGACATTGCCAAAGGGCGGCCGGAGGACCATTCCGAAGCGGGCGCCCGGATCGCGCGACGGATCTGCCCGCATATGGGACTGTCGGCGGCCGACACCGAAACGGTCGCCTGGCTGGTCGAGAACCATCTCGTGATGTCGATGACGGCGCAGACCCGCGATCTCAACGACCGCAAGACGATCGAGGACTTCGCCGCGATCGTGCAGTCGGTCGAACGGCTGAAGCTGCTGCTCGTCCTCACCATCTGCGATATCAGGGGCGTAGGGCCGGGCGTCTGGAACGGCTGGAAGGGGCAGTTGCTGCGCACGCTCTACTACGAGACCGAATTGCTGTTGACCGGCGGGTTTTCAGAAGTGTCGCGTGCGATGCGCACCGCGGCTGCCCGCGAAAAGCTGGCCGAGGCGCTCGCCGATTGGCCCGAAAAGGCCCGCAAGCGTTATGTCGGTCAGCACTACGAGAACTATCTGCTGACGGTCGATCTCGCCGACCAGCATCGCCACGCCGAATTCATTCGCGAGGCGGATGCGGCGGGCAAGAAGCTCGCCACCATGATCAAGACCCACCAGTTCGAGGCGGTGACCGAAATCACCGTGCTGGCGCAGGACCATCCCCGCCTGCTTTCGGTCATAGCCGGCGCCTGTGTGGCGGCCGGCGGCAATATCGTCGATGCGCAGATCTTCACCACCTCCGATGGCCGCGCGCTGGACACGATCCTGATCTCGAGAGAGTTCGACCGCGACGAGGACGAGCGCCGCCGCGCCGAGCGCGTCGGCCGCCTGATCGAGGACGTGCTGTCGGGCAAGAGCTGGCTGCCGGAGATGATCGAAAAGCGCACCAAGCCGCGACGCGGCGCCAAGGTCTTCCGCATCCCGCCGCGCGCTGAAATCCGCAACACGCTGTCGAACCGGTTCTCGGTTATCGAGGTCGAGGGGCTGGACCGGCCGGGCCTGCTCTCCGAGATTACCGGAGCCTTGTCCGACCTGTCGCTCGATATCGCCTCGGCGCACATCACCACTTTCGGCGAAAAGGTCATCGACACCTTCTATGTCACTGACCTGACTGGCCAGAAGATCGACAGTCCGACGCGCATGACCGCTATCCACAACAGGCTGATCGCGGCTCTCGAAGGCGCCGTGCCCGAGCGCGGCGGCAAGGCCAAGGCCGCCGCCGAGTGAACGCCGCTCTCGTTATTTCCCAATCACGCAGGCACCCTCTGTACAAATGAGCCTTATCAAAAAATTCGCGACGGTGGCCTCCGGCACGCTGATGAGCCGCGCTCTCGGTTTTGTCCGTGAAATGCTGATGGCGGCGGCACTCGGCACCGGACCGATCGCCGACGCCTTCAACGCTGCCTTCCAGTTCCCCAACACCTTTCGCCGGCTGTTTGCCGAAGGCGCCTTCAATGCCGCCTTCGTGCCGCTGTTCGCCAAGGAAATCGAGACGCACGGCACCGATGGCGCCAAGCGCTTTTCCGAAGAGGTGTTCGGTGTGCTGTTCACGGCGCTGCTGGGGCTGACCATCGCCATGGAACTGGCGATGCCGTTGATCGTGCGCTACCTGGTGGCGCCGGGCTTTGCCGACACGCCGGGAAAGTTCGAGATGACGGTCGGGCTCGCGACCATCATGTTTCCCTACCTGATCTGCATGTCGCTCGGCGCCATGATGGCCGGGATGCTCAATTCGCTGCGCCGCTATTTCGCCGCCGCGGTGGCGCCGGTGTTCCTCAACATCATCCTGATCGGCGTGCTCGCCTATGCCTGGCACCAGGGGTCGGATGCGCGCACTGTCGGCTTCGCGCTGGCCTGGGGCGTGCTGGCGGCGGGGCTGGTGCAACTGGCGATCGTCTGGGTTGCGGTGCGCCATGCCGGCATCTCGATCGGCTTCCGCCGGCCAAAGATGACGCCCAATGTCAAGCGGCTCTTGATCCTGGCGCTGCCGGCTGCGATCACCGGCGGCATCACCCAGATCAACCAGGTGATCGGCACGGCGATCGCCTCGGCGCAGGACAGCGCAGTGTCGTCGCTGGCTTACGCCGATCGCATCTATCAGCTGCCGCTCGGCGTCGTCGGCGTGGCCGTCGCCATTGTGCTTCTGCCCGAACTGTCGCGGGCGCTGAAGTCGGGCAACCTGATCGAAGCGGCCAATCTGCAGAACCGATCGGTGGAGTTCACGCTATTCCTGACCTTGCCGGCGGCGGCGGCACTGCTGGTCATGTCGGAGCCGATCGTCGGGCTGGTCTACGAACGCGGGGCGTTTGCCGCCAACGGCTCGACGCCGATCGTGGCGGCGATCCTGGCGATCTTCGGCCTGGGCTTGCCGGCCTTCGTGCTGATCAAGGCGTTCACCCCCGGCTATTTCGCCCGCGAGGACACGCGCACGCCGATGATCTTCGCCGCCATCTCGGTAGCGGTGAACATCACCACCGCGCTGACGCTGTTTCCGTCGATGGGTGCGCCGGGCATCGCCGTCGCCTCGGCCGTCGCCGGCTGGGTCAATGCGCTGATGCTGCTCGGCGTACTGATCCGGCGCGGCCATTGGGGCCGCGACGTGCCGCTCATGAGACGCATTCCCCGGCTGGTTCTATCTGCAGCGGTGATGGGGGCAGCTCTTTATTTTGCCGAGCATTGGTTCGCCGCCAGGCTTGCGTCCGGCTCGCCACTGATCGTCAAGGCTACGACGCTTCTTGCGCTGGTCGCCGGCGGGGCATTGCTTTATTTCGTCACCGCCTTCGCCACCGGCGGCGCCGATTTCGGCATGATCCGGCGCAATATGGCGCGGAGGGGATCGCCGGGGCCTAAGGAACAGTCTCCAGATCCGTGAGCCGGGACTGCCTAGCGCGAACTCGTGAGCGCCGCCGATGGTTTCTACCTCCGGTAGATTCAACTTGACAGGTGACGGCAGTTATGCTAGGAATTTATTCATGGTGCGGAGTTGCGCCAACGGCCCGCCGGCGAGGCGGGTTTTTCATTTCATGCTTCAGCGAACAATGCCTTCCGCGGCGTTTTGCCAAGCTGAGCCCGAAGCTCTGCGTCTATCGAGCAGCCTCTTGATCCGCTCCCCGCTCTCGTCCATAAGCGCGCCGTCGAAAGACTTTCGCCGCGCGCGAAACGGCCCTCCACAAGCCATGAGGACATCATGCCCGCCTTTGAGCCACTCGCCTTCAAGCCACTCGTCTTTTCCGGCGTCCAGCCGACCGGCAATCTGCATCTCGGCAACTATCTCGGCGCTATCAAGAAATTCGTCGCCCTGCAGGATACCTCCGATTGCATCTATTGCGTCGTCGACCTGCATTCGCTGACTGCGCAACTCGTGCATGAGGATCTCGCGGACCAGACGCGCGCGATCACCGCGGCGTTTCTCGCCTCCGGCATCGAACCGACGAAGCACATCGTCTTCAACCAGTCGCGGGTGATGCAGCACGCCGAGCTTGCCTGGATCTTCAACTGCGTGGCGCGCATCGGCTGGATGAACCGGATGACGCAGTTCAAGGACAAGGCCGGCAAGGATCGCGAGAACGCCTCACTTGGGCTGCTTGCCTATCCGAGCCTGATGGCAGCCGATATTCTGCTCTATCGCGCCACCCACGTGCCTGTAGGCGAGGACCAGAAGCAGCATCTGGAGCTGACACGCGACATCGCGCAGAAATTCAACAACGACTTTTCGGACCGCATCGCCGGCCTTGGCGTCGGCGTCGAGATGAAGGTCGGCGAGGAGACGGTGAACGGCTATTTTCCGCTGACCGAGCCGATCATCGGCGGACCGGCGGCGCGCATCATGTCGCTGCGCGACGGCTCGAAGAAAATGTCGAAGTCGGATCCGTCGGACCTGTCGCGCATCAATTTGACCGACGATGCCGACACCATCTCGAAGAAGATCCGCAAGGCCAAGACCGACCCCGAGGCGTTGCCCGGAGAATTGGACGGCTTGGCCGGCCGGCCCGAAGCGGAAAATCTCGTCGGCATCTATGCGGGTCTCGCGGAGATATCGAAGGAGGCGGTGCTGAAAGAGTTCGGCGGCCAGCAGTTTTCGGTGTTCAAGCCGGCGCTGGCCGACCTTGCCGTGGAAAAACTGGCGCCGGTCGCCGGTGAAATGCGCCGCATCTCCGACGACCGCGCCTATGTCGACGCGGTGCTCAGGGATGGCGGCGAGCGCGCCGGCGCCTTGGCCGAGGCGACGATGAAGACGGTGCGCGACATCATCGGCCTGCTGCAAGGCTAATCTGCACCAACATCGCTGCACCCGCCGGTCGCTTGCGGCCGGGCTGTGGCGGTGGCAGATTGCGACCGAAACCATCGAAGGTAGAATATGGTCTCCAAACGCCTCAGCCGCGAAGTCGGCCATCGCCGCAAGTTCCTGGCGATCATCGACGACACGCCCGAATGCGAACGGGCCGTCGTCTATGCCTCGAAGCGCGCGCAGAGCACCAGCGGCGTGCTGGTGCTGCTCTACGTGATCGAGCCGGACGATTTCCAGCATTGGCTGGGTGTCGAGAAGATCATGCGCGAGGAGGCTATGGCGACGGCTCGCGCGGCCCTCGACAGCTATGCCAACAAGGTGCGCCAGAAGCTCGGCATCGAGCCGGAACTGGTGGTGCGCGAAGGCAAGCCGACGGAAGAGATCCACAAATTGATCGAGGAAGACCAGGATATTGCCATCCTCGTGCTGGCGGCCGGCGCCGGCAAAGAGGGGCCGGGGCCGCTGGTCGGCGCGGTCGCCGGCAAGGGCGCCGCCTTCCCCATCCCGGTGACTGTGGTGCCGCAGAACCTGTCAGACGAAGAAATCGACAGCCTCGCCTGAGGTGTGCTGATATTCAGGTGAGGTCGGCCTGACCTGAATCTCGACACATCTCAAAGCTTTTAGGGCGCTAGCAAAACATTCCGCCAGCCATACCGTTCCAGCGATGGCTTTCGCTTGAATGTCCTGCCGATAAGGCCTATTTAGAATTATTCCAAACTATCTGCCCGAATGGGCACGGAGACGTTCATGTTCATCCAGACCGAATCGACGCCAAATCCGGCGACATTGAAGTTCCTGCCCGGCAAGGAAGTGCTTGTCGAAGGCACGGCTGATTTCCGCGATGCCGACAGCGCCGCCACAGCGTCGCCGCTGGCCGGCCGGCTGTTCGAGATCCCGGGCGTCACCGGCGTCTTTTTCGGCTATGACTTCGTCACCGTGACCAAGGACGGTCCCGACTGGCAGCATCTGAAGCCGGCGATCCTCGGCGCCATCATGGAACACTTCATGTCCGGCGCGCCTGTCATGGCCAAGGCCGGTCCCGCCGCCGAGACCAGCCAGACCGGCGAGTTCTACGACAAGGCCGACGAGGAACTGGTCATCACCATCAAGGAACTGCTCGACACGCGGGTGCGCCCGGCCGTCGCCCAGGACGGCGGCGACATCACCTTCCGCGGCTTCGAGAACGGCACCGTGTTCCTGCACATGAAGGGCGCCTGCGCCGGCTGCCCGTCGTCGACGGCGACGCTGAAGCACGGCATCCAGAACCTGCTCCGGCATTTTGTGCCCGAGGTTCAGCAGGTCGAACAGGTCTCTTAAGGCTGCATTCGCCTTCTCGCGACAACAAAAAACCGGGCCGAATTGCCCGGTTTTCTGTTTTTGGACGTCAGTTGTTGCCTAGACGGTCCGCGTATGAGCTCTAGAGAACGATAACCTTGGCGCCGACCGAGGTGCGATCGTAAAGGTCGATAATATCCTGGTTCATCAGCCGGATGCAGCCCGACGACATCGCCTTGCCGATCGAGTTCCACTCCGGGCTGCCATGCAGGCGGTATCCCGAATCGCCGCCCCTGTTGAACAGATAAAGCGCGCGCGCGCCGAGCGGATTCGTCAATCCGGGCTCCATGCCGCCAGCGAACTTGGCGAGCTCCGGCTGGCGCTTGATCATCGCCGAAGGCGGCGTCCAGGTCGGCCATTCGCGCTTCACCGCGATGCGGGCGGTGCCGCGCCATTCAAAACCCTCGCGGCCGACGCCGATGCCGTAACGCATCGCCTCGCCGCCGCCCATGACGTAATAGAGAAACTTGTTCTGCGTATCGACGACGATGGTGCCGGGTTTTTCATCCGTGTCGTAGCTGACCACCTGCCGGCGGTACTTGGACGGCACCTTCTCGATCGGAATGCGCGGCAGTCGATAGCCAGCATCGGTCATCGCGCCATAGTTGTTGGTGAAGATCTGCGAGCCGATGGTGCTGCAACCAGCGATAGCGGCCGACAGCGCAAGTGCGGCGACGATTGCAAATGGCTTCATGCGCATGAAAAGGTCCGATGCCCCGCCCGAAATAGAGCGGCTCGAGACGGCCGCTTTGTCACCATCATTCATGCTGGCATTTGCTTTGCTTGCCAAGCGCGCGATGCCTATATGCTGGGGCTTACATGACGGTAAGTCCGCACCTGTGGCTTTTCGGCAACGTCTATCATAAGATTATGTAGGAAATTCAATGGGCCGGCTGACTTCCCTGTGCCGTGCGCGCAATCTTCCATCGACGACTGCCGCCAGCTGATGGCGCTCTACCAGGACCGCAGCCGCGCCGGCCAATGACGTGCGCGAGATCGCCGCCGCGCATGTGACGGCAATCGAGGAGAAGGTGCGCGAGCCGCAGTCGATGCGCTCGACCTTGCAGAAGCCGCGAACGGGCGGCGCTTACGACCCCGGCGGGCGATACCGGATCGACTTTGCCTTGCCAAGGGCTTGCATCGTCTCTTCGACGGTCAGGAGGACGGTGGTCTGATACGAGTTGAGCGCCCCTCCGGCACCGATGGCCAGCATGACAGATGCCATCGAAACATTGTCTGGGGCCTCCCACAGATTCCAGCCATCGTGCTCTCCGAAGGCGTACCAGAACCCGTGCAGCTTTCCGCCCACTGATTCGATGTAGGAACGGGCCGCCTCGCGTCGATCCTCGGGGTTTTCGATTAGGCGCGCCCAGGTTTCGGGCTTGTAGCTGAATTGCGTGAGATACATCGGCATGGTTCATCTCCTCCCAGAGCTGCCCCCAACGCTGTAGTAAAGCGCCCGATACAGGGAGAAGGCGAGTCGTTTCCGAGGCGTAGTCCCGTTGGCTTAATTGCGGGGCCGCTAATGGAGGTGCTTCACTGGCTTTCGTCAGGGAGTAAGGCCAATGGCAGCGTATCTCATCGCTGATGTAGACATAACCGATGCCGCCGTCTTCGAGGAATACCGCCGGGATGTACCAGCAACCGAAGCGCGCTATGGGGGAAGGTACATTGCTCGCGGCGGAGCCACCAAGGTGCTGGAAGGCGATTGGGAACCTCATCGCCTGGTTATTGTCGAATTCCCGGACATGGCCTCCCTCATGGCATGGTACGGCTCTCCAGAATATAGCCGGCTCAAAGCTATCCGCGAACGCTGCGCAAGGACGAGGATCATTGCTCTGGAGGGCGTGGTGCCCGCCGGTTGAAGGCCGGGATTGTCAGCCGACATAATCGCCCAGAGAAAGGCGATTAAACATTTGACATCCCCGGCGACACTAGATGCCACTCTTCAAAATGTCTGCTGGTAGATGGGAGATGACGAAGTTCAAAGCGTCGTCATAGCTGGCGAAGTCTTCGGTATTCGCTGCTAACGGCTTCTGGTCGCCGCTCACCGCCCGAATAGGATCGTGGGGCTTTGGTTTCTACAGGTCTAGTAGCCATTCCCCTACGGCTGGTAGCGCCCGCCTTGTCGGCTACAAGCCCTAGCAGCTTGCGGGACTCTGCGATTATGCGGCGCGTCTCTTCGATCGTTGAATACAGGTCTTCAACCTGTGCCGACGCTCGCATCTGGTATATCCGAGCGGCTTCAAGCAAGAGAATGTCAGGCTCCCACTTGGTCATCGGTTGACCGTCAGTTGCGTGTAAGTTCTACCTAATTTAGCACAAATACTCGGTGCCAACTATGCCTGATTAGCAGCAGCGCGCAGATGAGCGCGGATGGCAGCGGCGTCTCTGACCTCCATTCTGAAATGGGCAAGCTCACGAAGCAAGACAGTCATTCGCGCCCTATGATGCGCAAGGCTGGTACGCAGCGCCCGCGCTAGCTCGATCTCATTGAATGAGTGGTCAAGGCCGACGTGGGGGGGGAAGCCATCCCCTATCTAGCATGAACTGCTGGCTATCTCCTAATCGGGTTTGTCAACCAGATAATCGCCGAAGAAAAACGGGTTCAAAACGTGAACAGAATCTGGCATGGTGCCGCCATGCCAATCATCTCGCCTGTGCCCCTTAATCCCCTTATCGACGGCCGCCAGTCGGAGCGCGCCATGCTGGTGCGGCGCGGCGTGCAGCGGCTGCTGAAGGAAATGGGCGCGCATGTGCTGCCCGAGCTGTCGCTGGCGACCGGCCGCCGCGCCGACCTCGTCGCGCTGACCCGACAGGGCGACATCTGGATCATCGAGATCAAATCCTCGATCGAGGATTTCAGGGTCGATCGCAAATGGCCTGACTACCGGCTGCACTCCGACCGCTTCTTCTTCGCCACCCATCCTGGCGTGCCCTCAGAGATCTTTCCGCAGGAATGCGGTTTTATCCTTTCCGACGGCTACGGCGCCGAAATACTGCGCGATGCGCCCGAGCACCGCATGGCGGCGGCGACGCGCAAGGCGCTGATGCTGAGGATCGCGCGGGCCGGTGCTTCACGGCTGCTCGCGGCGGAACTCGCCGGCGTTTCGGTGCCGGCGCTGGAGGGCGAGAGCGAGTAAAGGGTTTTCGGATCTCCTGTGACCTTCGACGTTTGCGCCGCCCCTCATCTGCCTGCCGGCATCTTCTCCCCGTATAGCGACGGGGAGAAGGGGCTGGCCGCAAACCTCGGCAGACTTTCTGCAACGCTGGAGATTGGCGAAATCCTTTGCGAAGGCGTCTTTCTGCCCATCACTATACAGGGAGAAATGCCCGGCAGGGCAATGAGAGGCGGCGCGACGTTTGTCGGCTGCCTCCAAACGGCGCCAATCGACCAGCTCTATTCTTCGTCCTCTTCCTCGCCATTCGCGGCCGGCGCTATCAGCAGCACGGCGGCGCCAAGGATGGCGGCAATGAACGACCCGGCAAGGATGCCGACTTTCACCGCGTCCTGCAGCTCGACGTTACTGGCGAAGGCGAGCAGTCCGATGAACAGGCTCATGGTGAAGCCGATGCCGCAGAGCAGCGAAATGCCGACCATGTGCAGCCAGGTGGCATTTACCGGCAGATCGGCAAGGCCGAGCCGGATGGCAAGCGCCGAAGAACCGAATACGCCGACCAGCTTGCCGGCGACGAGGCCGGCGGCGACGCCCAGCGTCAGCGGTTCGATCAGCGTGGCGGCGCTCAGCCCGGCCAGCGAAACGCCGGCATTGGCAAAGCCGAAGATCGGAATGACGACGAACGGCACCACATTGTGCAGGCCGTGCTCGAGCCGGTGCAGCGGCGAATCTTCGAGATCGTCATTGCCGCCCGGAGACATCCGCAGAGGGATGGTGAGAGCCAGCGCCACGCCGGCGAGCGTGGCATGGACGCCCGATTTCAGCACCAGGACCCACAGGACGACACCAAGCACGAGATAGGGCAGCAGCGTCAGCACCTGCATGCGGCCGAGAACGACGAGCAGAGCGATGACCGCGAAGGCAGCCCCGAGATAGGCGAGCGACAGGTCGCTTGTGTAGAACACCGCGATGATGATGACGGCGCCGAGGTCGTCGATGATGGCGAGCGCGGTGAGGAATATCTTCAGCGATACCGGCACGCGGCTGCCGAGCAGCGACAGCACGCCGAGCGCAAACGCGATGTCGGTGGCGGTCGGGATCGCCCAGCCGGACAGAGCGGCCGGATTGTCGCGGTTGATGGCGACATAGACGAGTGCCGGCACCAGCATGCCGCCGGCGGCGGCGATGCCGGGAAGGGCGCGCCGCGGCCAGGTCGAAAGCTGGCCGTCCAGCATCTCACGCTTGATCTCCAGGCCGACCAGCAGGAAAAAAACGGCCATCAGGCCGTCATTGATCCAGTGCGCTACGCTGAGCGGTCCAAGATAGGCGTGAAGGGCCTCGAAATAGAGCTCGGCCAGCGGCGAATTGGCGACGATCAGGGCCAGCGCCGCGGCCACCATCAGGACGATGCCGCCTGCCGCCTCGCTGGCCAGGAACTCGCGAAGGATGGAGATCGGTCGCTTTCGAAGAATGGCAAGCGGTCGCTGCTTCTGGTCCTGCATGTACTCTCCGTCCTATCGGCCGGCAGGGCCGGTTTCACCTGGTGCGATGATGCGCAAACACCAATGGCAGGGCAAGTCTCGACAGCGCCGCGCGTCCCTGGGACGCGGGTGGCACCATGCTTCAGCGCGGTGCGCGCTTGGCGAGTATCCGCTGCAGCGTGCGGCGGTGCATGTTGAGCCGGCGCGCGGTCTCGGAGACGTTGCGGTCGCACATTTCGTAGACGCGCTGGATGTGTTCCCAGCGCACGCGGTCGGCCGACATCGGATTTTCGGGGGGTGCTGCGCGTTCGCCCGCCGTGCGGGTAAGGGCCGCGAAAACGTCGTCGGCGTCGGCTGGCTTCGACAGGTAGTCGACAGCGCCGAGCTTCACCGCCGTTACCGCGGTGGCGATATTGCCGTAGCCCGTGAGGATGACGGCGCGGGCGTCGTCGCGCTTCTCGCGGATGGCGGCCACGACATCGAGGCCGTTGCCGTCGCCAAGCCGCATGTCGACCACCGCGTAGGCAGGCGGATGGGCGCGCGCCTTGGCCACGGCTTCCTCGACGCTCTCGGCCGTCTCGACCACGAAACCCCTGGTTTCCATGGCACGGGCAAGGCGCGTGAGGAACGGCTTGTCGTCGTCGACGATCAACAGCGAGGTGTCCTCGCCCTCAACCATTGCGCCAATCGTTTCGTCGCTGCTCATCGTCATAAAATTCCTGCTGCCTGATTTTTACGCAGATATAGTTTCGGAGCGCCATTGTCCAATTCACGCCGTGTCAAACATGGTGGCCGAAGCCTGCTCAGGATTGAGGAAGACGCTGCGCGGCCACGATATCTGCACGACGGCGCCCTCGCCTGGCTCGTTTGAGTTGCGGAAATCGAGCGTAGCCCCCGAGCGTTCCAGCAAGGTCTTGGCGATGAAAAGCCCTAGGCCCAGGCCGCCGCCGGCCTCGGTGCCCTGGCGCGTCGACATGTAGGGTTCGCCGATGCGGTCGATGATTTCGGGAGGAAAACCCGGCCCGTCGTCGATGATCGAAAAGGTAACAGCGGCCTCGTTCCAGCTCCAGCGCAAGGTGACGGTCTTGCGGGCAAAATCGACGGCGTTCTCGACCAGGTTGCCGAGGCCGTAGATGACGCCGGGGTTGCGCCGCCCGACCGGTTCGGGGCCGATGCGCTCGCCGGGGCGAAGCTTGATCGAGATGCCGAAATCGCGGTGCGGGGCCGTCACCTCCTCGACCAGCGAGGTCAGCGGCAGGCGGGACAGATGCGCCTCGCCCTCGGAAGACAGGCTGGTCAGGCGCTTGAGGATTTCGCGGCAACGCTCGCTCTGCGAACGCAGCAGCTTGACGTCCTCGCCGTATTTCGGGTCATCACCAAGCGCCTTCTCCATCTCCTTGACGACAAGGGTGATGGTGGCAAGCGGCGTGCCGAGCTCATGCGCGGCGGCGGCGGCGAGACCGTCCAGTGCCGACAAATGCTGCTCGCGCTGCAGCACCAGTTCGGTGGCAGCAAGCGCGTTGGCGAGCAGGCGAGCCTCCTCGGCCACGCGAAAGGCGTAGATCGCAGTGAAGGCGATCGAGGAAAACACCGCCATCCACATGCCTGCGACATAAATGAACGGCATCTCGAGCGGCGCGCCCTCATACCAGGGCAGCGGCAGATGGAAGAAGACCAGCAAGCTCGCCGCCACCATTACCAGCGCGCCGAGGATAGCGGTCAGGCGCAGCGGCAGCGACGTCGCCGAGATGACCACGGGCACGGTGACCAGCACCGAAAACGGATTGGTGAGGCCGCCGGTCACGTAGAGCAGGCCGGCAAGCTGCAGGCTGTCGATGGTCAGGATGGCGAAAGCCGGCAGCGGAGTGAGCCGATGCGCCGCCGGATAACGGAAAGTCAGCAACAGGTTCATCCAGGCCGAACAGGCGATCAGCGCGAAGCAGAGGCTGACCGGCAGCGGAAATTTCAGCCCATAGGCGACGACGAGAACCGCCAGGCTCTGGCCGACAATGGCAAGCCAGCGCAGCCTGATCAGCGTGTTGAGGCGCAGCCGTTGGCTTTGCTGGAAGTCGGGCGCCTGCAGGATGTTTATCATGGTCAAGGATTATAGCCGGGAAAGGACAATCGGTAGATGTTTCTGTCTTCTTGTTGACCATGATCGAATCACGGTCGGGGCTGCATCAGCTGCCGCGCGGCTTGGCGCGGCTGGTGGCGGTGGCGAAAAGCGGGTTCTCCGGCCAGACGTGCTTGGGATAGCGGCCGCGCATGTCGGCCCGCACATCGGCCCAGGAGCCACGCCAGAAGCCGGGCAGGTCGCGAGTCGTCTGGATCGGCCGGTGCGCCGGCGACAAAAGCTCGAGCGTCAGCGGTACCGTGCCATTGGCGATCGAAGGGTGCCGGTCGAGACCGAACAGCTCCTGGACACGGATCGCCAGTACCGGCCATTCGCCATCATAGCGGATCGGCACGCGGCTGCCCGACGGCGCGTCGAAATGGGTCGGCGCCAGCGCCTCGATCCTGCGCTGGAGATCGTGCGGCACCAATGCCATGAGGCCGGCCGAAAGCACGCCCGGGTCGATCGCGGCGAAGGACGCCGCGCCGGAAAGAAACGGCAGCAGCCAGTCGTCGAGATTGTCGATGAGCGCCGCGTCGGAAACATCGGGCCAGGGCGCGCCGAGACCGCGATGCAGCCAGCCCACTCGTTGGAGCAGCGTTTCCGCCTCCTTGCCCCACGGCAACAGCGACAGCCCGTATTCGCGCACGGCGCCGAGGATGGCACGATCCGCGTCAGCACCGGCCGGAGCCGGCAGCATGCGTTCGGACAGGGTGATGGCGCCGAGGCGAACGGTTTCGCGCACGCGCACGGCGCGCCTGTCGCGGTCAAAGCTCGTTTCGCGGCTTGTCTCGATCTTGTCGGCAAGCGAAGCGCGAATGTCGGCTTCGTCTATCGCCGCTGCTGCCGTGATGCGAGCATTCTGCGCCTTGCCCTGCAGATCGGCGACGACCAGCCAGGTTTCGCCTGCCAGGGGATCAGCGGTGTCGAGCATGGCGCCCGAACCGTTGGCCAGCACGAAACGGCCGCGCTCGCCGCGCGCCCTGGCGACGCGGTCCGGCCAGGCATGGATGAGGAGCGCGCCGGCGCTACCCTCCCCCTTGAGGGGAGGGTCGGCGAGCGAGCCTTGCGCAGCAAGGCGAGGGAGACGGGGTGGGGTCGGCGATGGCGTGCCCGACCCGGGGGGGGGGGGGGGGGGCGGGGGGGGGGGGGGCGGCGGCGGGGGGGGGGGGGGGGGGGGGGGGGGGGGGGG